>DATNQK010000118.1:0-3372 GCA_036704065.1 Stenomitos sp. | reverse complement strand
GAGCATGGTCAAAGCCAATCCCAGGTATAGGGACCAGAAGCCGACGGGGTGTGAGTGGGACAGATTCGTGCCATAGGACAAGAAGAGCAGCACGCAGTAGAAGGCAAATCCGATCAGAAGCCACATCTGGTCTGTGCTGCGTCTCTGGTAGGGCTCCTTCGGTTTAAGGAAATAGGAAGCTGCCATGAAGGCCAGCGATAGATTGACTCCTGTCACAACTGATTGTGCATAACCGAGATGATCGACCAGCGGCAGGTCGACAAAGGCCAGGGCAAATATGAGGACAACGGTTGCAACGGCAAGGAAGATCGGCGTCAGGATAACCGTTAGAACGGCAAAAACCATGGTATCCTGCCGCTTCTTATCAATGGTTTCCCGTAAGCTGTTGCGCAGGGCTACCCTGTCACGGGGTGGGGAAAAGAGTTCGGTCATAGCAATGATTTTTTTCGTGCTTCCTCTGTGTTTGTTTTGGAGCGTCTATGTGGTCACGATACAAAGGAGGATGCACAATTGCAAGCATGGTGACCATCTATTCTTCCTGCTGGTACCACCTTACTTTCTTTTGGTCGAGGGCTGACTCCCTTCATCTCCCTAATTAAGTAAGCTGTCCCCGGAATGCCCCCCAGAGTTTATGGGCCATCTCCTTGCCAAAGCCCGATATCCTGCCAGTGCTGTTGGAATGGCACGTCGAACATTCCTGTTGCAGTAGATCTTTATGTTTTTGATGAGTGAATGAAACATTGCCGTTTCTTGCCCCTAAAACGAGAACATCGCCCAAAGCCCCGGTAGCGGCGGCTAATGACGGAAGGTCATCGATAGAAGTAGTCGAACTAGAAGAAGGGACCATTGCAGTAGCGGCAGCGGAAGTTGTTGTGGATGATGCCTTGAGGGCAGAAGGGTCCGCAGTACCTTCGACAAAACCTGCGGGGCCGATATAAAACTCAGGAGCGCGCGCTGACGGGGAAGCTTCAAGTATGGCAATAAAATTATCTTTTCTTACCATTTTGGGCTCCCAGGTATGTGTCGAGTAAAATCTTTGGGAATCAATTTTAGCTATTCCGTCAGCGGTGTTGCTACGACCGCCAATAATGCCTTTAGAAAGTTCAACTTCAACTAACTACTTCTGATGACTCTCTGTCCTTACCAGCTATTGTGACATAGAGGTTTGGGATATCTTCATGGCTGTAAACCTCGCATTTAAAAGCGATGTTGAACGTGTTCGTTCTTACATCCAGGTTGGTTGCAGTTACGATTATTCCATAAACTTTCAATGAGGGGTCTAACAAAGGAGTGGCAGGGGTGACCGCTTTCATCAAAATGCTTTCTTTTTTAGGAATGGGTGCTGTCGTTTCGGTGAGACCTTTATCTGCAGCAGGCTCACCATCACAAAGGACTTCATTATAGCTTTAATGTTCGATAACTCGGCAAGGCGTTGCTAGAGTGAGTCCACAACAACTGGCAATCAGCAAACCTGTAAAAATCAATCTAAAAAAATTCACAGCATAATCTCTTTCTTTACTAGGCCCAGCAGGGAAATTCACCTCAGAAGGTCAGTTAAACAGGTGCAAAAACCAAGTATAACAGTCTCTAAAAAAGTAGCCCGTGCCAATTTTAAACTTAAAGGATTTTTGACAATAAGTATAAATTCACAAGACACGTAATAGTATTTATGACCTGTATTCTTTCAGGGAACTATCGTCAAGGAAAAAGAGCTTATTTTTGTTTTGCTGCCAAAATTGATATGGTAGTTGTGCCACTGCTTCAGCTCTAGTGATTATACCTGGAGCTATGACCGTTGTATCTCGGTCGTCGCCAATCATTAGGATACTCCAGCCATCCTCAACTCCTTTTGTGTAATCAGGATCCAACGTCCTCAGTTCTTCCAAAGAGATAATTTCTTTATCATTAAGTGAAACTGGTGATACATAAAGATAAAATACATGCCATTTTTCAGAATCTGTAAACTCTTTTCCGGAATTCAAAGGGGAGAGGTCAAACATCTCAGGCTCTTTATAGTCAAATCTATAAATACGATCGATATCTTGCCCCCAAAAATCAACTCCAAAAGATAGGTGTATGCCTTTCTCTTTATGTATGGCTGTAGGAGAAAGATTAGAAAATGAATAAAGAGAGTTACTATTACTGGAAATACGACATCTGTTATTAATAATCTCATCTTCTTTAGATAGAAACAATAACTTATCAAATACATGCCCAGGCAAAACTGGATAAAAATGAGTAACAAAGTCAAATTCTGTATATTTACCACCCCATTTATCACAGCGAAGTGTCATTGAACCATAAAAGTTTAGCTGAGAAAGACTAGTTAAATCTACTGAGTCACCAAGTGTAAATACACATTCATCATCAATAATATATAAATTATCAGAGCCAGCAAGAAATGACATTAGGATAGCAGCTTCTAATCGCGAAAATCGCAAGCTTTTTAACTTTAGTGAATTTTTGTTTTTTATATTTGCTACAGACACCTTTTCGGATGTTTGCAAAGATATTTCAGGCAGTATTAAATTATCGCCCGTATCAATTATTACTTTAGCAACACTATGTGTAGCTTTATGGTGAAAACACTCCATCAGTACTTTCAACGTAAGAACCATACCATTAAATTCTAAAGTGGATGAATTTACTTCAAGATAGGAAATTACATGCTCAGTTAAATTATTCACTACTTTTACAAAAAATTCCTGCATTATATGTTCTGTGTCATCTGGCCAAGAAGAAACTGCACTCCTATCAACACTCAGTTGAGGTCTGAAAGAACCAGTAAAATTAATGATACCGTGTGGTAGAAGCATTGAAAGGCTTAATGGGCTGCGTGAATCATCAGCTGACTCAACAATGATACCATCAACTAACAAAGAGTCAGCGCCAATTACACGTAGACCAGAAGGTAAAAATTTTGACTTGAAGCCATTAGTTACTTTGGGAAGGTTCAATAATGCATGGTATTCAATGCCTGCGTGCGATAGATAAACCATCTTGCAGTCATAAAGTTCGAAAGATGCAACATAGCTTGAGATCTCATAGTTTGCGTCATCCTGCTCTAATAATTGGTAAGTTTGCTTTTCGAAATCCTCCTTTGTACTAAAACAAGTCATGAAGTCAAACTTAATGTTTTGAGAGGTAACAGGCTTGCATTTACCTTTCAAATTCACAGATATATCAATTTCATCAAAAGGAATTACTACATAGTCGTCCCTGAAAAAGTCTTAAACCATTTCAGACCGGTTGATATCTGAAGCTGAAGGTCTCGGTCACGGTTTTGATGCTGAAAGCAATGCCCCTGAACCGCTCTTTGAAAAGACCAAAAAGGATAGCTCTAAGGAGCTTCCTGATGTTGAAGCCGCATCC
>DATNQK010000117.1:0-3334 GCA_036704065.1 Stenomitos sp. | reverse complement strand
TGTTAAAGATTGAGGCGTGAGGCTGTTGCTCCAGTGTTGTAAGCGATGCAGGACAACCGTTAAAGTCCAGAGGAAGCTGAGTTGATTGGCCCAAGACCACGCTTCCCAGTGCAGGGTCTGTGCCATGTGCCGCCAGGTGTGCAGGAAACTACTGCCGCGATCGCGTTGCCATTGTCTGTGCCAAGCACTTTGAAGGATGGTTTGCAGCACCGTCACCCTTGAAGCGTCAGGAAACGCCCAGCGACCAAATCCCCAAAACTTAGTTAGGTGATTAATCTCGTCTATCAATAACTCTTCGAGTACGGTTTGTAGGGGGCCAGTGGTATGGGCCATGAGCCATAGGTAGAGGCAAGTCGCGCCATATTCGGTTGCGATGCGGTGCAGCCCATGACGATACAAATCGGTGTGTGCATTGCCGCTGGGTTGATAGGTGCGGGGTGTGGTCGGTAGTAGGCGTAATTGAAGCCCTGTCAACTGCGAATAGAGTTTTTGTAAAGCAGGGGTGTGGCGTCGCTCTTCCTTTTCCCACAATCCTATTTCGATTAATTTGCCATTGCCATCAACACTGCCGCCCACAAAGCGAGCCATCTTTGGGTACAAGGGTTCTAGATATTGACGACTGGTCTGGGTATAGCCGCGAATGGGATCTTCAGTATCCGCAGCACCCGCTAGGATGGCGATGAAAACAACGGGGTCTATGCCGACAATTTGCGAGGGATGGATGTTGTGCCATTCGATGCGTTGCCAGGGTCGCGTGTGGGGTTGCTGGAATTGGCGGGACAGGTCTTCCAATCGCTCGTTCAGTGTGGCTACACAGAGGTAATGCTCTGCTAACTCTCGAATCTGCTGAAGAGGTTTAACCTCAGTGCCTGGGCGAGTAGAGCCTTCAAGGTTTGATAATGTGTGGTTGCTGAGTAGGAGATGGGCTGTCATGGTTGCAGTCGGTATCCTTTGCTGATCCTGCGCCCATAGCTTAAGAAAAGGGAGATCGGATTGTCAGTCGGGAAAGGTCGGAAAACGGAGGTCAGTCGGTCGGATGTAATGGTTTGTGGCTCTCAAGGTTGCAGGGTTCCCCAGCAATTAACTTGTAGAAAAGTAGTGCGCCTTACCACAACGGAAATTCGGTTTGGCCTATAAACAGGGGAACATCTTGCCTGATGGGCTTGTTCCGATCGCTTGAGATACAGGCTATGACCCTTCCCCTCTCCGAATTTGCCCGTGCCAACGGGGTTGATTATTTCTTGATTTCCTTTTCAGACTTGTTTGGGGTTCAACGCTCCAAGCTGGTTCCTGCCCAAGCGATAGATAAGATGGCTACCGAAGGTGCAGGCTTCGCAGGTTTTGCGACTTGGTTAGATATGACCCCTGCCGATCCGGATGTGATGGCGATTCCGGATCGCCAAAGCTTAATGCAACTGCCTTGGCAACCTAACGTCGCTTGGATGGCCGCCGATCTTTACCTCAATGGTGAACCCATTGAGCAATCGCCGCGATGGATCCTCAAACGCATGGTAGAGCGTGCCGCTGCGCTGGGCTATCGGGTGCGGACAGGGGTGGAATGTGAGTATTTTCTGTTGTCTGCCGAGGGTGATGGTATTGCCGATGGACGCGATCGCACCAGTAAACCGTGCTACGACCAGCAGGCATTGATGCGCCGCTTTGACGTGATGGCAGAAATTGGTGATGCCATGTTGAAGTTAGGCTGGGGGCCTTACCAAACCGATCACGAAGATGCCAATGGCCAATTTGAAATGAACTGGCTTTACGATGATGTGTTAATAACGGCAGATCGCCATGCCTTCTTTAAGTACATGGTGAAGGCGATCGCCGAAAAACATGGACTACGGGCCACCTTTATGCCCAAGCCGTTCCGCCATTTAACAGGCAACGGATGTCATACGCACGTTTCGGTCTGGGATTTGGAGGGCAGCGACAATTTATTCCTTGATGCTGCGGGTTCCTTAGGGCTTTCATCCTTGGCCTATCAGTTTATTGGGGGTGTATTGCATTCAGCAGAGGCCCTGTGTGCCTTTACCAACCCCACCGTGAACTCCTACAAGCGTTTGCATGCGCCTGTCACCGAGTCTGGTGCAACCTGGTCTCCCAATACCATTAGCTATAGCGGCAACAACCGTACCCATACCATCCGCATCCCTGACCCAGGCCGATTTGAACTGCGCCTTGCGGATGGTGCTGCTAACCCCTACCTGTTGCCCGCCGCATTGATGGCCTGCGGTCTGGATGGAATCGTACACCAACGCGATCCTGGGCCTAGGTACGACAACAACACCTATACCGATCCGCTGCCATTGGAGACGGTCAAGCGTTTGCCCACAACACTTCTAGAAGCACTGCAAGCGTTAGCGCAAGATGTGACCTTAACGGATCTGTTGGGAGAAGCTTGGGTGAAGTCTTACGTCAAGCTGAAGCGTCAAGAATGGTCTCGTTTTCACGACGATATCAGTGCTTGGGAGTTAGAGCACACCTTAGATTGCTAAAGATGAATGAGATTAAACATAGATTTTGATAGGACTGTTTGTGTTTAATCTTTCAGCGAATAGCTCAAACAACCCTTGGCTTAGGTATAGGTTGCAACTTTGGGCACTTGAATCTTTAGCACTTCATTGAAACTTAAGGTGTTTAGTAAGTGTTTTTAAGAGCGCTTGGTGTTTGCTGAGGGGTGCGATCGCATGAGCTGCCATCATGCCACTGGCTGCAACGGCGGGGAGGCCAATCCCTGGAAAGCTGGAATCTCCGCAACAGTACAGTCCATTTAGTGGGGTTTTGGCTCCTGGCAAAATGCCCTGTCCGGCCCAGACCGCTGGCCCGTAGGTGCCCTGATGCCGACGCAAAAATCGGGCATGGGTTAAGGGTGTGCCCACAAGCGTGACCTCACAACGTGATCGCACGTCTGGGATGATGTCTTCTAAGGCACGCCATAGGACTTCTGATCGGGTTGCTTTCTGCTGGGCGTAAGCTTCGCTACGACGATCTAAGTCTTGCCATAGCTCATAGGGTTCAGTGGCAGGGGTATAGGCATGGATGGTGTGTTTGCCTGGGGGTGCAAGGCTGGGATCTAATAATGAAGGAATGGAAATGGCAACGACATTTTGGGGTGCGGTAATGCCTTGCTCCCAACTGTTGACCACTAAATAATGGCACTCCAAATCTGAGGGAAGATCTGTTGCATCAATGCCAAGGTGCAAGTGCATAAAGCTTGGACACTGAGGCATGGTTTGCTGTTGCATCCGATAGGACTGAGGCAGCCGATCCGCTGGTAGTAGCTTTAAGGTGTCCCACCCAACGACATTAGAAACAACGGCACGTCGCGCCC
>DATNQK010000116.1:0-7576 GCA_036704065.1 Stenomitos sp. | reverse complement strand
GGTAGTGACCATTGAAACACCTTAGGCTGTGGCTACCGACAGCCAGCAGAAGCTGCGCGGAGGACGTGGACGTGATGCAACAACGGAGCTTGGACAAGGCAGGTCAAACGCAAGATCCAGCCCATTGTTGCAGAAAAAGCTTGTACGGGTGTCGCCCTGACCGCAGGATTGAGCATCACGCGTAGGCAAACAGGACAGTATGGCCAGCACCCATGAACTTGATACTCGCGAATCGCCTACAAGGATGGAACCTGTCCAGCCCCCCGATGAGATCTCTTTTAAAGATTGGGTGGGGGTTGCCTCGACCTTGCTTGGTGCCTTTATGGCAGTGCTGGATATCCAAATCACCAATGCCTCGTTGAATGACATCACGGGTGCTCTCAGCGCCACAATCGACGAAGGCTCTTGGATTTCTACAGGCTATTTGGTAGCCGAAATTGTGGTCATTCCTTTAACGGGATGGTTGTCGCAGGTCTTTTCGGTGCGCCGCTATCTGCTTTTTAATGCGACGCTATTTTTGATCTTTTCGGTGGCCTGTGCCTTTGCCGTCAATCTGCCGATGATGATTCTATTTCGGGCAGGGCAAGGGTTTACGGGTGGGGTGCTGATCCCGATGGCCTTTACGGTCATCTTAACCACTTTGCCACCACCGAAACAGCCCATTGGACTTGCGTTATTTGCCCTGACTGCGACCTTTGCCCCTTCCATTGGCCCTACCGTTGGAGGTTGGCTCACGGACAATTTTGGCTGGGAGTATATTTTTTACCTCAATATTGTGCCAGGGCTGCTCCTAATTTCTGGGGTGATGTATGCGATCGCCCCTAGACCCATGCGGCTGGATTTGTTTCGGCAAGGCGATTGGGGCGGGATTGTGACGATGGCGATTGGCCTCGCCTCTCTAGAATTTTTTTTAGAAGAAGGAAACCGCAAAGATTGGTTTGGTTCCCAGGAAATTGTCCGAGCGGCTATTTTGGCGGCGATCGCACTGCCGATTTTTATCTGGTTGCAATTCACCCGTGACAAGCCGTTGTTGAACTTGCGCTTACTGGGACGCCGCAACTTTGGTCTGTCTAGCATTGTGAACTTGGTGACGGGCTTGGGCCTTTACGGTTCTGTGTTTTTGTTGCCCTTGTTTTTAGCGCAGATTCAGGGCTACAACGCCATGAGGATTGGTGAAACCATCATGTGGTCTGGCATTCCACAGCTTTTTATCATTCCTTTTGTGCCGAAGCTGATGCAGCGCTTTGATCTGCGCTTTTTAATTGCAGTGGGCTTAAGCCTATTTGGAGTGAGTTGCTTTATGAACTCCACACTGACCCACGACACCGGCATTGATCAGTTGGTTTACTCCCAGGTGGTGCGGGCTTGCGGACAGCCCTTGGTGCTCACGCCTCTCTCTAGTGTGGCAACGGCGGGGATTGAACCCAAGCAGGTTGGGTCTGCCTCGGCCGTGTTTAATGTGGGCCGCAACCTCGGTGGTTCTATTGGCATTGCAGCGTTAGGTACGTTGCTGTCTATTCGCGAGAAATTTCATTCCAATCGCTTGGGTGAAGCGGTGTCTCTTTCTAATCCCATTACCCAAGCGCGTTTGGAGCAACTTACGCAATTCTTTTCGCAATATACGGGCGATCCAGTATTGGCTTACAATCAAGCGCTCACCATGCTAGATCGGCTTGTGCGACGTGAAGCCAATGTGATGGCCTACAACGATTGTTTTTTCTTTATGGGATGTGCCCTATTTTTAAGCGCTGTAATTGTGCTGTTCTTCAAACGCATCAAACCTACAGGCGGAGCAGCGGCTCACTAAGGAGAGACTTAAATTGGCGATCGCATTCAGGACAATCGAACAAGGCAGGGGGTCTTTCCATCAAAGGCAATTGATAGCGGCAGGTTTTGCACTGCTGATTAAATTGCGGCATTTTATTGCGAGAGACGGCTAAAACAGCCACCTGCGTAAGTACGCCTAGGATAATTAAAGTAATGGGAATAACCATAGGTGCAACCCAAAATGCTGCTACTGCTATTAAAGAGGATTGCCACTCGTCGGCCTATACCCAGATACAAAATGTATCAACACCCCAGCAACTGCATCGCTGGGTTTATTGTTAACCTCTAAATACGGCAAAAAGTTGATATGCTTCACTCCTTTATCCGACGTTGCACACCTTGGGCCAGTGCTTTATCGCTGAGTTGTTTGGGGTTGGCTATTGGTGTTCCCATTGCACCGACCCTTGCCGCGAGTAAGGTTTCTGCAATTTACGGGCCTCTAGAAATTGCGGTGCCTGTGAGTGATGTGGAAGCGTTTGTAAAATCGGGTGCCGTATCTTCAAACTTTAAAACCTACATCGATATTTTAAGTGCGCAACAACAAGCAGATTTGCGCAGTGTGCTGCAAGAAAAGTTAGATGTTAATACCACAGCGCTAGAGCAATTTGGCAAAACATCAATGGGGCAGGAGTTGCTGAAACGGCTCAGCAGTGTGTTGCAAACTGACCCTGGACAAGATGGCGGTGTACTCCTGCTTGAAGGTATTTTGGCAGCGGCCAAAGATCCACAAGGGCTAACGATTCTTAGCTTGTTACGCAACTTCCCTGTCGATAATTTGCGCATCAAAGTGGAACCGTTGCTTCAGGCCCAAAAGGAACTGACTGCTCTGCTCAAGTATCGAGATACAACCATTACGGCAATGGCCAAGGCAATGGATACGGAAGCAGCGAGTGCGCCTCGGACCAATTTTGCCAAAGCGCCTGACCTGCGTAACCTTGGCCCCTTTAAGGTGCAACGTCAGGTTTTAGATTTATCCAACAATCGCGATCGCCAATCTATCAGTGGGCGCGCGATTGGGCTACAGTTCAAGGCTGCGTTTTATCTCCCTCAAGACTCTGCTGCGCCTGCGCCTGTGGTGGTTATCTCGCATGGGCTCGGTTCGGCCCCCCAAGATTTTGGCTATTTGGCGGAGCACCTTGCCTCCTATGGGTTTGCGGTAGCGCTACCCCAGCACATTGGTAGTGATGCGACACGATTGCAGACGATTTTAGATGGTCAATCTCAAGGTGATATTAGCCCAGTGGAGTTTGTGGATCGCCCCTTAGGGATTAAGTACTTGCTGGATGCCATCAATCAACTTTCGACCACGAATCCAATGTTGAAGGGCCGTTTGAATTTGCAATCGGTGGGTATTATTGGACATTCGTTTGGTGGCTATACCAGCTTGGCTTTGGCAGGGGCTGGCATCAATCATGAGCGATTGCGCCAAGAGTGTGATGATACACAGCCGACGTTCAACTTATCGCTGATTTTGCAGTGTCGTGCAAAGTCGTTGCCGCCCTTTAATTACAACTTAGAAGAACCTCGCATTAAGGCAGTGGTTGCAGTTAACCCCTTCGACAGTGCAATTTTCGGCCCCGAAGGACTCGGAGATATTAAAATTCCGACGCTGCTGGTTAGCGGCAGCCACGATGTGGTCACTCCTGCGATTACCGAACAGGTTCACCCTTTCCTCTGGCTCAAGACGCCAGATAAGTATCTGGCACTGTTGACCAATGCTGGTCATACGTTTTCGGTATTTCCGCCACAGGTGCGCTCTGCTTCGGTTTCCACTTCGGTGAAAGGGTTGGAAGCTTTGTTGGCTGGTGATGATCCGTTTCTCTCGCGGGAGTATTTGAAGGCAATTAGTTTGGCGTTTCTGCAAACCTATTTAGAAAATCGCCCCAGTGCTCGTCAATATCTGAGTGCGGCTTATGCCAAGTACTTATCTCGTAAGCCGGTGCAGTTTCAATTGGTGCGATCGCTACAGCCTAAGCAATTGGAACAAGCCTATGGGGGGCCGCTTCCCATTCCGGTAGTACCACCTTTAGCCACAACTTCTCCTACCCGTTCAGAGTCAGTGTTGGAGACGATTCGTAAAAGCGGTGTTTTTAAGGCAGGTATACGTTCTACTGCGCCGCCATTTGGTATGGTAGGCGCTGGTGAAAAGCCATCTGGATATTGTGCAGATTTACTAGGGTTAATGGCCCAAGAATTGCAATCGCAGTTAAAGACCCCGATTCGGCTGCAATGGGTGCCTTCGGGTATCGACAATCGTTTTTCGATGGTGCAGGATGGCGCTGCACAAGTTGAGTGCGGCCCCAATACAATTTCCGCTGATCCGGCGCTTAAAACAACGTTTTCTACCCCATTTTTTATTACTGGAACGCACTTTTTAGTCAAGGCTACCAATCAGGGGCGTTTAGATCCAAAAAGTTTTCCTCCTTCGACGGTGCTTGGTACTTACAGCCAAACCACAACGGCGAAGGTTGTGGATCAGCGCTATCCCAATTTGAAGAAGGTTTATTTTAAGGGAGATAAGGCACGCATTAATGGATTTCAGGCCTTATCGAGTGGCAAAATTGATGCGTTGGCAGGGGATGGAATTTTGCTGGTTTCAACGTTAAAGGAACAAAAAAACGTTGGTAATCAGTTTGCGTTGGTGCCGGAACAACCGTTGGTTTGCGATGCTTATGGTCTGATTTTGCCGCAAGGCGATCGCGTTTGGGAAACTACGGTGAATCGTATTATTGGCAGCGCTGCTGCACGTCAGGTCTGGGATAAGTGGTTTAAGACACTCTATCCTTACATCTACCTCAATATTGACTATTGCGCTAAAGGCTCTTAACCCTATTAGTAGTCTTGATGGTTTGCAGTTCCGAGTTGGGGTTGGTACTTGCTTTAGAGATGTTTGATGGGGTTGGTATAAATTACTATTCAGAAGTTTTAGGGGATTAACTTAGTTTGTATTCCCAGAGTCGCAGTAACCTTTTACCTATATACCCGAGGTACATAAGATAGTAACAGCCACTTAAATAATTTTAAATGCAATAGAGTTTAATCTTTTTTGCCTGATGGGGATCAACCTATTTCTAATGGCTTACAAAAATAAATTTACTCTTCTTTATGTCATTTTAATGATTTCCGTCATAAGCTCATGTCATCCAGGATTTTGAGTTCCTGATCTCGTCAATAAAGGAGACAAAGATGAAAGGTAAATGTCTGTATGGCTTTTTTGCAGCTAGCGTACTTCTCGTTCTTCCATTGATTGCAGAGGCAAGACTTGCCGCTAACGGTGAGAATCTGAATGGAGTATCGCTCAATGGAATTGACTTGAACACAAGCCAGACTACCCCTACGGCTACTAACAGCATGATTCGTGTAGAAGGTGGGCAGTTGGTGATTCAATCCGCTCCAATCGCTCAATAGTCTACGCTGTTTTGCTAATAAACCCACGATGCAGAAAACTGTTCGCTGGTGGATGGGGAGTAGCGTTGTAGCAATCTTGATCGCTGGTGTGGCGTATTTCGCCCACCAGCATCAAAGAGCGCCTGAACCAAGCGCCTCTTTCCCTACGTCTGCGTCCGTTACACTCAAAGGAAATGCTGTTCAAGGGGCTGTCTTAAGAAGTACAGATAGTGAAGGACGAAGCGTTAAGTTAAAAATCCAGGCTGTTGAACGTGACTCCAAAGATCCACAGGGAGAGATTTATCTTTACACGGTCGTCTATCAAAATAATCTAAACCCGCAATGGCAGAATTTGTGCCAGCCAGATCGAGACCATCGAGTAACAGCGATACCGCTGTCTGGTCAATGGGATAGTAGCGGGAACCATATGGATAACGAAAGAATGACCTTTGCTTGCACCAATAGTGCTTTAGCAAAATGTGTGAGGTGGGGATATAAACCTTGGAAAACTGTTCAAGGCCAATCACTACGGGATTATCATCAAGCTTGTAGCCGCATGGTACGGGCTGATTACTGTGGCACTGGTTTTGCCCATACCCGAGATGGAACCGAGATCGATATTTATGATCGACTGAGGATTCAAAAACGGACTCCTCATAGTGGCATGAAGTTTGAGGCTGCGTGGAGTCCAGATGGAGCTGTTGCCATCAGTAGGACTCGTTTTCCAGAAACGCTGGCTCTCGTGAAGCGTGATTGTCCAGAACGCTTAAAGTATGTGCAAGGTAAGGCTAAAAGCTCTAACTTGCTCTCATCGCTAGAGCATGATGCTCCGAAGGCACTGATTTTTAACGATTCATTTGTCAAAGTATCACAAGCAAGTAAGTAAGAATACACATGAAAGGCGATCGCCCTCCTCTCTAGTGATTGTCCTTCAATCATCCATTTGGAGTTGAGGCTTGATGTGCCTGGTTTTTCAGCTTTTCATTACTATGCAATGGATGGCCTGAACAGCATCAAATAGATTGTGCCGTGCGCGTGCTTCTAAAAGGGTGTGTAATAGTTCGGTTGTGTAGATAAACTCTCGTGCCAGAAAAGATTGCAGAATTTCACAGCGTTTTTGCAAAAAAATGACTTCAGGAACAAAAGCATATTCTTCGCGAATTTGGCGCTCGTATTCTGCAAACTGATGTTGCGGTGCGCCCAGGATGGCTAAATCGATATCCACCACAAGTTTCTCATCCGGCAAGCCAGGGAGTACTGTGTGCTTCGTCGCCAAAACCAATTGCGCTACTCGTAAAATAGCGCTTTCATTAACACCAACGGCCGTTAGTTCTACCCTTGCCCATTCTGCACTTTGTGCTTCATTATCATGGCGTTCTAGGTCATAGATTGCATCATGAAACCACAGTGCAGCTTCAACCTCCGCCGAATGGAGGGCTAGGTGTGCTGTTTTCTCAAACCACGTAATACAAGCTTGCAGATGTTGCAGTGTGTGGTACTTGCGGTGAGGCTCGGCATATCGGCCCATTAGCGAAGCGCAGAGATTTGTACCATCCCCCTTTGCACCAAGACCCGACCACATTCTTTGCCAAGAGTCATGCAGTGTTTTCAAACACAGGATTCTCAACCCAACATCAATTGATTATGCCGTGATTCTTTTTTAGCTCGGTAACTTTCTAGAGCGTGCTCCATTCGGTTCGCGATACAGGCCGTAGGCAGCAAAAATGCCTAGTCCAAATCCAAACAAGTGCCCCCACCACGCAACCCAAGCTTGAGTGGGCAGAACACCCCACAGCAAGTAGCTAAAATTGACACACACAAACAGCGAAAGAAGAAACGTTAAAAAGCGTTTTTCTAGCCAGCCAATCCAGAGCAGATAGCCAAATAATGTATACACAACGCCGCTTAACCCATGCGCAGGTTGAGGGCCAAGGAGCCAGCATAAAAAGCCACCGCCAATCCAGCCAATTAAAAAGGTGATCCAAAAATCCTTTGCACTTTTGGCTAAAATCAACCAGCTAAAAATGCAGAATGCAATACTATTGCCAATTAAATGTGCCCAGCCTTGATGCGAAAAAGCAGACAAAAAAATGCCAGGAATGCCATTCAGCGCACGCGGATAAACGAGCCAATACCACCTGCCACCAAAAAAGATCTGATTCACAATCAGTTGCAACCAGGCGATCGCCAGAATCCCGATGGGCCATAGTAACCTGTCCTCTAGTTTTGCCCCCTTAGTGCGTAGCCGACCACCCCGAGAGCGACGAACCGGAGCACCAGGCTGAGATTTCGCGTCTAGTTCAGCCATCATTTCCTGGATTTTTTTGTTAATCGCGTCATTGTCTGGCATAGAGAATCCCAT
>DATNQK010000115.1:0-3139 GCA_036704065.1 Stenomitos sp. | reverse complement strand
TAAATCCTGAAGGCATTCAGAACGATCTCTCGCTTTTACTCAATGATCCAAAGCATGGGGTGCGAGCTTTCCAAGATCGGTTCTCGCAGATGGATCGAGATACGTTAATTCAGTTGTTAACCCAACGCGGAGATCTGTCTTACGAAGAAGTGAACCGCATTATCGACTCCGTACAGCAGACCTTCAGCAGCGTTGTCAAAGCACCGCAGCGTTTGGTAAAACGAGTTACCTCTCAAGTCGGAGATTTTCAATCGACTTTTGCAGATTACCTTCGCCATACAGACAAAGAAGAGTTGAATCCAGAGTCGATTCAGCGGGACTTAACGGTCTTGTTCAACGACCCTCGGTTGGGAATGGAACGCTTAGGCGATCGCCTCTCCAAGGTAGACCGCTCTACCATTGTGGCGCTTCTGTCTCAGCGGCAGGACATTTCTGAAGCGGAGGCCAATGAAATTGTAGATCGCGTGCTTGCGGTTCGAGAGCAGTTTATGGCTCAGCTTGAAGCCATTAAAGTCAACATTCAGTCTGCCATCAATAGCGTCTTTGAACGAATTCGCGAGTACTTAAATGGCTTGGATCGTCCCGAACTCAATTATGAAGGGATTCAAACCGATGTGCGGAAACTCTTTGAAGATCCAGAGGCAGGATTTGAAGCCCTGCGCGATCGCCTAGGGCAGTTTGACCGCAACACCTTAATTGCTGTGCTGAGTTCTCGGGAAGACATTTCCGAAGCCGATGCAAACCGAATTGTCGATCAAATCGATAATGTACGGACAAGTGTGTTGCAAAGAGCTGAGCGCATTCAAACTCAAATTCAAACAAGATTGGAGTCCTTAAAGCGTCAGGCCCAGGCCCAAGCAGATGCAACACGCAAAGCGGCTGCTAGAGCAGCTTGGTGGTTGTTTGCCACAGCCCTCACCTCAGGGATTGCTTCCGCAGTAGGAGGAATTTTGGCAGTCCAACCCTAAATCTGAACGTCACCGCTGAGTTGACCCATGGGTGTTAGCTACTCGTATTGGCCAGAAGACCTTGATAAGGTTTTCTGGCCTAGTTTTTTGAGAGGGGTGTCTTTATTGCTTTAAGCACGAATGTGATTCAAGTCGTTTAACTCAGCTGTTAATCGCTCTAATGGTTGAGCCAACTTTAGCCGTGAGGTCTGTATAGAGGGAGCTGAACATCGTACACCTCTCTTTCTAGCCGAACCAGTTGAAGCATAAGGCGCTAATGTCGAGCATTTCGAGATGCTTCGCGTAATTGACCTCATGTCAAAGGAATAGCGCCCTTCAAGATGGTTTAGAGTATTCTCAAGTTAACGCCAGAGAATAATAGGGGTGGTAGAGTGTCAAAGCTATCGACCCCAGAACACACGGGTTATACCATGCCTTTGTCTGTTGAACAGATCATCCACCAAAGCGATGCTGATACGCCGCTAAAAACATGGGTCAGTCCAAAGATGCCGAAGGCGATTCAACAAGCCTTTATGCTGACCATAGCAAATCCATACTTGAGAGAAGCCGCTTTAGCAGGATCACTATTAAAAGCAGCCTATTTGCGTCAGCTTTCTGCCGATGAGTTGTTATTTGGCTGGGTGTATACCGATGAATCTCAGTCTGGGCAAGGTAAATTTACCTCGACTTTTATTTGTTACTTCTTTAATCAGCCGTTAGAAGCGCCTGAACTGGAATTAATCTTTGAGTGTTTAGAGGCTGGCCCTGTTGTTTCGAGTCAGGGGTTGAAAGACGAAGATGCAATAGATCCCCTTACCATTCGCGATAGTACTTATACGCCTGCTCGCAGTGGTATCCCTATTCCTTCGAATGTGACGGCTCTTAACCGACTGCTACTCTACAAGAAAAAGCTGTTGCATTGCTTCATTCCCTACGAAGAACAGCCTATCCCCTCTAAAGCGAAGCTTGCAGGCATGCAGCATTCTGCGCTTCCTTCAGAATCTATCGCTACCACGAACTTTCCCCTTGAATCCCTAACACTGAATTTAAATAACAAAGGGGCGTTGTTAGTTGGAACCAGCGAACATCAATTGGGTGTTCAGCCCTTGCCTGGGGTTAAAAAAGATATAGCGTCTTTGCAAAAAGTTCTCGTTGATCCCAAAAAAGGAAATTTTGCAGTTGTCGATGTTCTACTAAATTCTGACAGCCCCGCAATGGCTGCAAAAATTGAGGATTTTTTCTCGAATCGAGCCTCAGAGAGCTTAGCACTGCTGTATTTTTCTGGCTATGCAGTATTAGATCGCCAAGGAACGCTTTACTTAAGCACCGCAGAAAGTCGTAGAAATACGCAGGGGAAAATTATCCGCTCTACCTTTATCTCCTCTGATTTTTTGGGGGCGGTGCTCCGAGATTCTCCTGCTCAGCAACGAGTGATCATTCTTGATATTTGCATGAGTCGGGAATCTTCCCCAATTCTAGGCGGCTCTCATAAACTTCTAGAAACAGCACGCCAACACCTCAGCGGGCCTGGACTAACGCTTTTAATTTCTTCGGCTGCGTTCCACGACACCAATGTTCAGAAAGGTGTGCAGCCTTCAATTTATACCTACTATTTAGTGGAAGGGTTAGAGACTGGAATTGCGGATTCCAATGGCACAGGTATTATCACCTTAAGCAAGTGGCATACGTATGCCAAACAGAAAGTTCAAATTGCTAGCCCTGCTTTGCGGCCTGTGTTTTATGGCCCCTTGGATCAGAAGCAGCTTCCAATTGCACGTGTTCCTATTAATGATGCGAGGTTGCAGTATCGGCGTGAAGTGGAGCGGCTTTCTCGGAGTGGTCAAATTTCGCTGGTTCACCAGCTAATTTTGGACAATTTGCAAAAAAAACTCAACCTTAATGCCTCGGACTGCGCTGAAGTTAAGGCAGAAGTACTCAAACCCTATAATGACTATCGCTATAAACTGAAGCGCTACGCTCTCACCTATTTAAGTCGGGTAAATCAATCAGGAAAAGAGCAATACAGCAGCACGCCGCAAATTGACTATCTTCAGAATTTATTGGGTTTAACAGATGTTGATACAGAGCCCATTAAATCTGAAATTTTTCAACAGCTGCACACAATTCCCATGCCGGAAATAGCGGAGACTACCAGTACAAGTTCGGCGTTGGGATACAAAGGCAGGATACCC
>DATNQK010000114.1:0-3414 GCA_036704065.1 Stenomitos sp. | reverse complement strand
GCTGCACCAATGGCAAGTAAGGTTGGGGATTTGAAAAAAGCCTCAAATGCTTATAACGGCAAGCAAGTAGGGGCATTTTACAAAAGCCTATATGACAACTATCGAGTGGTCGAGCATTTCACAGTCGGAGGTGATTTGTATGGACGACAGGGAACGACTTTCCCTATTGATGTCGTAGTCATCAATGGACGAGGAAAATCCAACCGGAGACTGCCAGCGGTAGAGTTACCAAAGGTCTACACGAGTTTTGAAAGCCTGAAGGAGCTATTCGATGAGCGAATTAACAAACAGCCAAATGAGCGAACCAGTAAATCCGTTCAGTCAGGAGATGACATCGAGTCAGGAAATATCCTTGCAGATGGAGATCTGCGGACTGGAAGACTATCTGGAACGCCCGTACCAGTGGAGTCCATTGGAGGACTCTCAACACCTGCCACTCATCGCAATTCTGTGTCCGACGCAGAGCGAAATTCCTCGGATGACGTGTCAGAGGGAGAGCAGCGATCTGCAACTGGGGTATCTGGACTACCTAGCGGAACGAGTGGCATGGATGATGCTGCAAGAAGAGAGCTTCCAGAGCGCACAACAGATTATCGAGCAGAGTCTGAGGCGGGAGGGATGGAGTCAGATCGAGCTGCCGTCCAAGAACGCGACGGCGCTGGATTGGGGCCTAGCAGTGACGGCCTACCACTTCGAGTTTCAAGAATGGCTGAAGGGTCTTTATACGAACAATCAGGCGGATCTGAGCTTTCCAATGCAGCCAGTAACGACAACAGTGGCAGTCAAAGAGCAGATCGAGCAGATGCCGCTGGAGGAATGGATGACTTGCATCGCAACGATATACAAGGAGTTGGACTAATGGCAGACGAACAAGTCATTTTGGACGATGAGCTTCTAGAAGGGGAGCAGATCAAGCAGGTACCCTACCGCGCCAAGTCTCAGGCTCCTAGCGTAGAAACGTTGGTTCCGGCCAATATGCGTTCTGCGATTGGGAATGCGTTAGAGAATCTAGAGCAAGAAGTGGGCAACCTCGATGATTATGTAGCATCGCGCCTTGGAATTGCAGGCCGAGAAACACTTTACAACCGCTACAGTGCAGAGCAAGTGGATGCCTTAGCGCTGGCATTTAATAACCTCTCCAAAGGGGAAGCCTTCATCATTGGAGATCAGACCGGAATTGGTAAAGGGAGGTTTGTTGCTGGGATTCTGGAGTATGCAAGGCAGCGGGAATTGATTCCAATTTTCGTGACTGAGAAGCCTGATTTGTACACGGATATCTTCAGGGATTTATCGGATATTAAAACCAAACCCTTCAATCCTCTAATCACAAACACAGGACAGAAGATTTTGCTGCCAGATGGGAGCAGCCTCAAAACGGGGTCGCCAGAAGTGCAAAAGCGGGTGCTTCAAGACTTGATTGCCCAGCGTGACCTGGGAGAGTACGATTCAGTGTTCACAACCTACTCCCAGTTGCAGACGGTGAAAGGCCAAGATACAGATCGCCGTCAACTGCTGTGGACTATTGCCCCGATGTCGATATTGGTCTTGGACGAGAGCCACAATGCAGGGGGAACCGAAAAGCCGTATGAGGTGAAAGGAGGTGCCATAGATCGGGCAGACTTTGTGCGTGAACTCGTTAAACGTGCATCGGGGGTGGTGTATTCATCCGCGACCTACGCTAAAAATCCGCATGTGATGACGTTATATTCGGCTAGAACCGGAATGCGTCATGCGGTCGAGCATCAGGAGAACCTGGTACGGCTGATCCAAGAAGGGGGCGTCCCCTTACAGCAGATGTTGGCATCGAAGCTCAGTGAAGCAGGGCAGTATATTCGCAGAGAGCGCTCCTATGAGGGGGTGGAATTCGGTGCGAAAGTGTTGCCTGTAAACCGAGAAATGGCCGAGAACGTCGCCAAGGCGATGAGCTTGATTATGGAGTTCGACCTCGCTAAGCAAGAAGCGGTGGCGGCGATGGATGATCAGCTCAAATCCGAAGCGAAACGGCTCATGCAGGATGCGTCGATTGGGCGTGTCGGGGCAACGAGTACCAATTTCACGGCCTTGATGCATAACGTGGTGGGCCAGACGCTCTTGGCAATGAAAGCTGAAGCGACGGTGCAAGAAACGCTAGAGGCACTCAGACGGGGAGAGAAGCCCGTCATTGGGCTATCGAACACAATGGGGTCTTTTATTGGCGAAGCTGCTGAGAACCAGTCGTTACGTCCTGGAGATGCCATTGATTTGAGCGTGGGGGACTTATTGGAGCGTTATCTAGAACGTTCCAGACGACTGCTGCTGCGCGGTTACGATGGCAAGGTCGAGTCTTACCTGATGACAGATGAAGAACTGGGGCCAGACGCGATTGACATTTACCAAGAAGCGCAAACCCTGATCCGTGGCATAGATTGGTCGGGTATTCCCATCTCGCCCATTGATTACATCCGACATCGCCTGAGCCAAGAAGGGTATCGAATTAACGAGCTGACAAAGCGTGATGACCGGATTGAGTATGGCCCAGATGGGGAACAGTATTACGAACTCCGTAACCAGGGCGAGAAGACGCCAGAGGCCAACAACAAGAAGATCAAAGCATTCAATTCAGGAGAACTCGATGTCATCATCCTGAATCGTTCTGGTGCATCGGGTATCAGTCTTCATGCCTCAGAGAAATTCTCTGACCAGCGGCCCCGGCGCATGATTATTGTGCAGCCCGAACTCAACATTGACCAGTTTATGCAAATGCTCGGTCGTGTGCATCGTACAGGTCAGGTAACAAAGCCGAGTTTTACCCTGCTGATGGGTGATATTCCAGCGGAGAAACGTCCTGCGGCAGTGCTGCTGAAAAAACTGGCATCGCTGAATGCAAATACAACCGCAGCGCGAGATGGCAGCTTTAATCTCACGAGCGCGACTGATTTTATGAATCAGTATGGCGATCAGGTTGCGCTCGAAATTCTCGCAGAACAGCCTGAACTGCATCGACGCTTAGGAGAACCGATCAAAGGTCTCAACGATGATGCGGACCTCAGCGATATCTATATCGAGGGTTTAATTCAAAAAGTGACAGGTCGGATTCCCCTGTTGCCTGTGGCCGAGCAAGATCGGGTGTATGACTTAATAGAGTCTCGATACGCGGAACTGCTAGAGCGAGAGCGCTCGATGGGCAACAATATCCTGGAAGCGGAAGGCCTGGACCTAGATGCGCGAACACTAGCCAAGTTAGAGGTGTTGCCCGCCCGCGAAGGAGAGCAAAGTGTCTTCAACGCGCCTGTCTACCTAGAGATTGTGGATGCAAAATCCAGGCGTAAGCCAATGACAACCCTAGAGGTCGTCAATGCCGTGCGCTTCGAGCTGGGATTGCCCCCTGCCCAGACCCTAGCCGAGCATGATGTGGCTCAAATGCAGGAGTTGGCA
>DATNQK010000113.1:0-1674 GCA_036704065.1 Stenomitos sp. | reverse complement strand
GCTGTAGTAATAGGGGGCGATCGCACTTTGCAGTTGTTCTTTGGCCTTAGGGCTGAGTTCAATCCGCGATCGCCGAGCCCGATCTGCATCGGTGATTGAGATTCGTCCTTGCTCGGCCATGCGACTAATCACCCGATTGCGGTACTCAACCGCCGCGCTATAGTTTTGCACCGGATTAAAACTGTTCGGCGCAGGCAGAATGCCAACCAAGGTAGCCGCTTCAGAAATACTCAGATCCTTCGCAGGTTTGCCGAAGTAAAAGCGAGATGCATCTTCAAAACCACTGGCATAGGCCCCTAAATAAACCTTGTTCAAATAACCCAGCAGTAAAAAGTCCTTGCTGTAAAAGGTTTCTAGTTTCAGTGCCACGATGGCTTCACGCACCTTGCGTCCAACCGAATCTTCCGTACCCACATAGCTACGGTAAAGGCTGCGAGACAATTGCTGCGTGAGGGTACTTCCCCCTTCACGGATACCCCCTCCTAAGACATTGGTTAACAGTGCGCGAGTAACCCCCAACGGATCAACCCCAGGGTGCCAATAGAATCGACTATCTTCAGAGGCAAGCAGCGCCTGAATTACATGGGGAGAGAAGTCGGACAGGGTTTTTAGCTCGGTGTGACCTTTGAGTCGCACTTGAACCAAGGGCGTTTGGTCTCGCGCCAAGACAACCACGGGGCCTTGTTCTGAAGTGGGCAGTGGGTTAATGGGAATACTTTGCCATGCCACAATCAGCCCCACCGTGGCAGCCCCAAATAGTCCACTCACGCCCAACAAGGCTGCGCGAATTGCCTTAACAGCCACAGAAGGCGGATCCATAAACTGAAGACGGACGGCAGCTTCCAAATCGGGCGGCCCTAGGGTGAGGACGTCTTTATGGAACAATTCATAGGATTTCACCCGTCGCCGTCCCCGAAACACACCGTTGGTGGATTGCTCATCCCGAATGAGAAACACACGACGATGCTTTGGATCGCGCTTGAGGGTGGCATGCAGTTGACTCACGATGGGATTGCGCACCACGATATCGCTGTTTTTAGAGCTGCGGCCAATGGTGTAGCGATCGCCCAACAGCGGATACACTTTCGCTTCATTGGCACCAGGTTCTTGAACCCATAGTTCTGGAACACGGGCATCCTTACGCAGAACCAGTTTGGAAAAGTGAACCCGTTCCTGAAGGTTTTGTACCGCTTGGGTTAGCGTGGTGAGAACCGTTTTAGGGCGCGGAGGCTCGGGAGATTTCATGGGCAACTATTGCAAGCGTAGCGTGCAACTTCAATCATACTGATTCAGATTGCGTTCCCATCGGCAGAAACGCTGCAAACCCTGAGACAAGTCTTGTAGACGGATAACACAGCGCTCTGGTGCCCTTTTTCGGTCTTAAGCTGCATCTGGTGTGTAATAAGCAAGGGGAACTGCTCAATATCACACTGCCCCCAGACAATACCGATGACCGTCAACCTGTGTTGGGACTACTCAAAGGACTTTCTGGCAAAGTCTTGGCAGACCGTGGCTATATTGCTCAGCCGTTATTTAATACCAATTCGCCAATTTAAGGCTACAGATGATACAAGGAGAATGAAGGGTTCGGTAAAGATGAATGCCAGGCGTCTACAAGCTAGATATTGCCGAAAGCGAAGCAGAGCTCAAGCAACTGCTGAGAAACCAAAAAAC
>DATNQK010000112.1:0-14495 GCA_036704065.1 Stenomitos sp. | reverse complement strand
GATCCTTCTCGTTCAATGACTTGTAAAACCGTAGCATTTGCTGCTCAATATCGGAGGAGTAGGGATTCATCTAAAAATAGAGGAGGGAAAGACCCTCAGACTATCACGAGATTCTGGACGTTATTTAATCCACCATCCTTATTGAAGCAGAGCACTTTCATAGCTCTTGCTCTAGAGAGCTTTAGTAACTGTTGAGGATTGACCATACATTTTTGTTGTCGTCACCCCTAATTGCTCGCAGAACTGCATTTTAAGGAGTTGCAATCATGAACCTTTCAGATTTATCTAGAGCCACTGTATTGACTACTGTTACTATTGGTCTGGCAATTTTACCTCCTACTTTATCTGCTTCTGCACAATCGGGAGCTGGATCGTCAACCGGGGGTTCTGGTACTGGCTCGGGTAGTAGTGGTAGTAGCACGGGTGGTACTTCCGGCACTGGTACGAGTGGGACAACATCGGGCTCCGGCATAAGTGGAACGTCAACTGCACCAGGTTCAGGTGGCGTCGGTGGCACCGGGACAACAACGGCTCCAGGAACGAGTGGGACATCCACCGCTCCTGGTTCTAGTGGTTTAGGAGGCACTGGGACAACAACGGCCCCAGGCAGTACAACTGGAACTGGGGGTACAGGGTCAAATGGAACACTTTCAAGTCCTGGAACAAGTGGTAGTGGTCTAAGTGGTACGGGTACAACAACTGCTCCAGGAGATAGCAGTGGCATAAACGGTTCGGGTTCAACTGGTACAGGAACGACAACCGTACCAGGGGGGACTGGTACTGATACAACAGTGCCTAACTCTGTAGGGACTGACACAACAACCGCACCGGGAGATGCTAGCGTAAGCCCTAGTCCTTTCGTGACTAATTCAGGTGCTCCTACGACTACCTATACAACTGAACCTCAGGAGCAAGGTCCTAACTTAGGATGGATTGGTTTGCTGGGTCTAGGTGGTCTAGCAGGGTTACTACGCAAGCGTCACACTCAATCGACTGTTTACAGAGAACCTGAATCCACAACGCACTCAAGAGTAAGATAATCTTAATCTAGAGACATAAGTTGAATGTGAGGCCATAAGTAGGAAAAATAGATAAGCTTCCTACTTATGGTCCTAGGGTTTAACCAAACTTATAACAAGCTAAACAGGGGATCAAAGAGAATAGGATTGATAAAGACCTAGAGACCTGTTTAGCAGAGAATATCCATGCATTGGCATAAGAGCGTGTATCTAAACGTGGTTGCCGGGATTACAGCAACCTTAACCGCGACTTCCTTGGCAATCATCGGTTTAGCCCAAGGAGTTCCACAGCCCAATGCACCATCTGTCCACACCCAATCTCTGGTAACAGCCCCTACCCGTCAACCTGAGTGGTCTCTGGAACTAGAAACCGATGCTCTATTAATTCATCAGAACCAACTGCTCGTCTCAAGAAAGCAGATGGAGGGGAAGCCTACTTTCCTGGATGCTCTCGATCTCACCAACGGCAAACCCAAGTGGAAAAGTAAACATCCCATCGCGAGTCTGTATGGGGATGAAAACAATACAATCTACACCAGCGACTTTGGGGTCATGAGCTTAGTGGACGATCCCAAAACCTTGATCAGCCTGGATGCGCAAACGGGTCAAACTTTATCTACTATGACCATTGAAGACCCTAACTTCGACGAGGTTATTGGTGTTTCGCAAGGTGCTTTTATTCTCAGTAGTTATGTTAAGCGAGGTTACGAATCAGACCACGCGAAGATCTCGGCCCGGACTGCTGCTAAGGTTCTCTGGAGTTTTGAAACCCCTTCCTATAGCCAAGTTTCTGATGGAACGGGGATCATCAAAGATGGGGTTGTGATTTTACCTATCCTGATCTACGGCCCTACGAGTAACAGCCGTAGTTATCAACTTACAGCCCTAGATGCCGCTACAGGGAAGGTACTCTGGAGTTGGAGTACCAAGGCTGAAATTAAGACGACTGTGTTAGATGATAGGGTCTACACTTCAGTCTATTCGGATGATCGTGCCGGTTTAACCCAAGGTTGGGTGAAAGCATTCGACATCAAGAGCGGTCAGGAACGCTGGACCCATAGAATGTTAGGCCCTTATCCAGTACTGGCAAATGAGCGTGAGGTCTTTATCCTGGATAGTAGCGCAAAGACGAGCACGAGTTTAGTGGTTTTAGACAAACAGACAGGAAAAAGCCTAAGGCAAATGACATTGGCACCGGATGAAAATCCAGGGGGACAACTGGCTCTCCAAGGAAATTCTATCTATAAAGATTCTTGGGAGCGGACAGGTTTTATGGTTCCTAGTAGTGCTCAAAATCATGGTTGGATTGAGGTGTTTGATGCAATGACAGGGCAATTACAATGGCGTACACCTAGACTAACCAACAGCCATGTGAAGTTTTGGGTAACTGGCGATCGCATGATTGTCAGAAGCAATGCCCTGAGTTCAGAAGCGAAAAGCATGCTCCAAAGCTATTCACTCAATCGTTAGAGATAAGCAGTTAAGAATGTGAATTAATTAGATAAGAACAACAGTCAAGCCTTGAAATCAGTGGGGTGTATGCACAAGACTCTGTGCTAGTAGCTTAAATAAGCACAATCAACAAGCATACATTTCAAAGGGGAGTGATTTATTGTGTACGGGGCAGATCCAAAAGATAAGCATCCAATGAAGGGGTTTCCGCAGGTTTGCTTTATTCAAAATACGGTATCCAACCCCAATATCATCATTGGAGATTACACCTATTACGACGATCCAGAAGACTCAGAGAACTTTGAGCGCAACGTCTTATACCATTATCCTTTCATTGGCGATCGCTTAATCATCGGTAAGTTTTGTGCCTTGGCGAAGGGTGTTAAGTTCATTATGAATGGTGCAAGCCATAAAATGGATGGGTTTTCGACTTACCCATTTCAGATTTTTGGGAACGGCTGGGAAAAAATAGCCCCTCAAGCGGAGGAAACACCCTACAAAGGCGATACCGTCATCGGCAATGATGTTTGGATAGGCTATGAAGCTCTGATTATGCCTGGTGTACAAGTAGGAGATGGAGCAATCATCGCGGCTCAGTCAGTGGTGACAAGTAACGTTGCACCCTATACGATTGTGGGTGGCAATCCGGCAAAGCATATCCGAAAACGTTTTGAAGATAATGTGATTCAGGTCTTACTTGAAATCGCTTGGTGGAATTGGGACATTGAGAAAATTACGCAAAATTTAGAGAAAATCGTTGCTTCAGACATTGAAGCTTTAATTGCTTGTCAGTAGCAGTGCAGCTAAAACATGCGATTCGAACAGCTTTGAAATGCTCTAGCGCTGCCTTGAAGGTAATCTACAACCGCCCAACAGGGTCTGTTTTTTTGATAGGGGGTAATCAAGTGGCGGTTGTAGTAGGTAGACTGTTACTTGTTTGTATAGTCTTTAGGTTTTCCAGTTAGATGCTGTCATAGGATCAATGAACTCTAACTTAGGAACAGTTGCATAGTAAAAGAAAGGTTTGATCCCCAACTCTTCAACGCTATATTTCTGCTCTAGTGAGACTTGATCAGGGAGCTTTTCAATGCCTAACTCCTTGGCGGGTATATTTTTTATCCAATGATCTGAGCTGTATCTAGTGGAAGCCTCAAATAATGCAGAGAATAACTGATCATCATGCTTAAAGAATTTGATCTCATGAACAAAAGCCATCTGAACATTTCCCCCATAGATTTCCAGTAAATGTGCGAGAGCGCCACTTTCTCCATTAAGTTTATGAATGATTTGGAAGAAAACGAACGATCTCAGGTGTGATTTTATCGTTCACCTTATATAAAGTTATGTATAGAAGGCTTCATTGCTATAGGGTTTTCACTCGTATAAAGCTGAAAATTCAGATAAAAGCCTAGGGATCCATGCACACAAACATATTAGTTTAATGCTCACTCATGCATGTAAATGCTCTATGCAATGTGCAGATTATGATTTTCTAGAGAGGATTAAAAAGCTACTTAGCAAGAGATTGGTGGATGTTCAGCTTGATAATGCCATCTTAGAGAAATGGATATATATTGTGGTAATGGAAATGGGTCATGGTTTGTCAATGACCATCCATTATGTAAGTCTGTCAGCTTTTTGTTTTTCCAAAAGTGGCAACCTTTATAGGTTATCGGCAGATCTGGAGTTGTCCATGTTAGTCAAACTCATCGAAGAGAAATCCAGCGGATTAGTTAGAATTGCAGGTTAGGAGAAGATTGATCCCACTGTTGCATCAAGAATTGGTTTATCGACTGTTGAGATTGCGACTTGAATAGCATAATTACCTGTTTTAATTTAAAATAAGCTAGGGTGATCTCACAAGGCAAATCAATTTCCATTAATATAATCTTTCGAATTGCTGTTGCATTTATTGTTTTCTCTAAAAAGATTACTGTGTTTCAATATATCTATAAAATCAAAAGGACATGTTAGAGATGAGACTTAGAATTATCTTACTCATTTAAAGTGAATCGTTCTAGTGTGAACTATTTAAAGTTGTACTCTAAAATCCAAGCGTATTGTGTATAGTTTTCGAAATATTATAGGAAATCAATTGAGCAAATGCTTTCTGCCTTTTGATGGATTGACTATCGGTTTGTTTGATATTTAGATAAAATGTGGGGTTGTTTAGGATTAAATAGTTTATTATGCTTTGATAAAGATAGGGTAAACAATTGCTAATCCTGAAAATTAAGTTATTACTTGGCTTGCCCATCAAACTGTTCCAGTGATCGACTTAAATAATTCCCTAGAGAAGTGAAAAGAGTTCATTAAAATGGTAATTGATCACATTCACTTTTATGTTGAGGATGTAGTCTCTCAGCGTGACAGATTTATTAAAAAATTAGCATTTCAAAGTGTTGGCTGTATTAAGGATTCACAGACTCATACTGAAATACTTAAAAGTGGTTCTGTTTATTTTGTTCTATCTTCACCTTTGAGTACTGCTAGCCCTGTATTTAAGTATTTACAGGCTCATCCAGCAGGTGTGGTTGATGTTGCGTTAAAGCTTGATGAATGTAGTTCGTTGCCTATTCATCTTATTTCGAATGGTCAAGAGATCTATGATCAGAATTGTGCGGATGGAATCATACAATGGACAAAAGTGAGAGGTTGGGGTTCCATCAGCCATACCATTATTGTAAATACCTCTTCTACTCCGTTTTGTGAATCTCTATTAAAGCGATCGCCCTCCCTCAACCCAGCTCGTTCCAATTTGAGTTCTTCCTTTGGCGAATGTGCACCAACTATAACCCCTGATCTAGCTACAGTTGAGGGCATCGATCATGTTGTCCTTAATGTCCCGAGCGGAGAGTTGGCTCATGCCGTTCAATGGTATACCCATTTATTTAATTTTCAAGCCGAGCAGTCATTTAATATTCGCACGCAACATTCAGGATTAAATAGTAAGGTTCTAGTGTCATCAGATAAGTCTGTGTATTTTAATATTAACGAACCAACCTCGGAAAACTCACAAATTCAGGAATTTTTGAACCTAAATAATGGATCAGGGATTCAACATATTGCGTTACGAACTTCAAATCTTATAAAGCTAGTTAAGCGATTTCGTAAGTTAGGCCAGTCCTTTCTAAATGTTCCTAATACTTATTATGATCAACTTAAAACACGAATTCAGCATGAATGCCTCAATTTACTAACAAAATCAGAATTTCAAGCACTTCAAGAGCAACACATCTTGATGGACTGGAATCCTTGTCGATCTGCTTCGCTGTTACTACAAATTTTTACACAACCTATCTTTAACACCCCTACTTTTTTTTTGAGTTGATTGAGCGGCGATCGCAAGCCTATGGATTTGGTGAAGGGAACTTCCGCGCCTTATTTGAAGCCATTGAAGCAGAACAACTTAAACGTGAGTGAGCAGTAGCCCTTGAACCAAACACTTCAAACCCCACATAGCGGATTTCAGTGGAATGGCCGCCGTCACTTCTTTGAAGGTTGGTATTACCGTCTAACCCTTCTGGAAGAACGGCAGACCTTTGCATTTATGTATTCCATTCAAAATCCTAACCCTGTCGATTCGTTTGAAGGGGGAGCGGCCCAAATCCTAGGCCCAGATGAAGAATACTTCTATCGTTCTCTGCCTCAATGGCAATACTTCTGGGCTTGGCGACATGCTTTAGGTCACGGGCATTGGCGAACCACCTCTGTTAATCAACCTGCTCGTTACCTCGAACCCGATACCTTTGAGCGGACGATTTTAGAAGGGTATCAAGTTACTGCAACATTGCACCAAGGCAAATTTCGCGATCCTGGCTCTACCCGATATGTTGAATGGCAGTATCAAGTCCAGCCCGTCTATGGATGGGGCGATCCCCAGGGGCCACAACAATCTACAGCAGGTTGGCTTTCTCAATTTCAAATGTTTGAACCCGGTTGGCAGATTTTGATGGCCCACGGTTTAGCCACGGGATGGATCAATTGGAATGGTTATTGCTATCGCTTTAAGGATGCACCGACCTATAGCGAAAAAAATTGGGGTAGTGCTTTTCCTGAGCAATGGTTTTGGGTGAACTGTAACGCGTTTGAGGAAAAACTAACCTTAACGCTAACGGCAGGTGGAGGAATAAGGCGGGTTCTAGGATGGACTGAAGAAGTTGCGATGATTGGAATTCATTACGAAGACCAATTTTATGAGTTTGTGCCGTGGAATGCCCAGGTTGATTGGTCTGTAGATCCTTGGGGTTATTGGTACCTTCAGGCACAAGGCAAGCACTATCGAGTAGAGTTAGTGGGTTATACAGAGGGGCAACTGGGTACCGTTGTGCGTGCTCCAACTCAAAATGGATTAAATTTTGTTTGCCGCGACACTACACAAGGTGTTGTTCACCTTAAATTGTGGGATTGTCGTTCTTCCTCATCACAACTCATCCTTGAAGGCCACAGCAAGCTGGGCTGTTTGGAGGTAGGAGGACAACCTTGGTCACAACCATGGTCTTCAGCCTAAATTCACTAGCTCTTCGAGGCAGAAATCTACCCCCGCTTCAAAGCGGAAGTATGAGCGCATTACAGATTGTTTTGCCTTTGAGCGTTATATCAAAAATCCAGAACGGTAAGTATTGCGTCCTGCCTCTTTGGCCTTATACAGTGCCCGATCAGCAGATACAATCAACTGTTCAGGCGAGAGGGCCAAACTAGGAACTGCACAGGTTAAACCTAAACTCAAAGAAACGTGATCGCTAATTGAGGATGAGCCGTGGGGAATGTTCAGTTCATCCACGTGGGCCTTAACTCGCTCTACGACTTTGGCCGCATCTCCCATGCGGGTGTTGGGAAGGATAATCGCAAACTCCTCACCCCCGTAGCGTGCCACGAGATCGGCTGGACGATGAATGGCCCCCTGTAGTGCTTTAGCAATGCGCTGGAGACAGCGATCGCCAGCTTGGTGGCCATAGGTATCGTTATAGCGCTTGAAGAAATCCACATCGCACAGCACTAGGGAGAGTGGCTGTTGTTCACGGATGGCTCGGCTCCATTCCTGCTGTAGGTAATCGTCGAACTGACGCCGATTGGCAACTTGGGTCAGTGTGTCTACGGTCGCTAGTAAGTGTAATTCTCGATTCAGACATTGTAATTCCTGCGTGCGCTCAGCAACTTTTTGTTCAAGGGTTTGGGAGTATTGCTTGAGCTGGTCGTAGAGCTTTGCATTTTCGATAGAAATGGCAGCTTGGGAGGAGAGGAGATTCAATACTTCAATGCGATCATCGGTAAAAGCACCTGGGGTAAGGCTATTTTCCAGATAGACAACCCCATCTAATTTTCCTTGATAGATCAGGGGAAAACAAACAACCGATTGAGGGCTATACCGATGCAGATAGGGATCACGACTGAATGCCCCCCTACTTGCGGCATCTTGCCAAACGACGCTCTCTTGGGTCCTGATAACGTAACGCACGAGACTGATCGGGCAGTGCAACGGTTCGCTCAAAGATTCAAGCGGCAGATCTTTCATCGCTTCAATCCCCTGGGTCAAGTTGCCGCTTGCCGCGATGTGCCAGTTTGTGCCCCGAGCCAGCAGCAAGCAACCCCGATCTGCTCCAGCATTCTCCATCACAATTTCCATCAGGCGGGTCAGCAAATGCTTCAACTCGATTTCACCTGCTAAAACCTGAGAGGCTTTCAGGATACTGGACAGGTTGAGGTTTTGTGTCAACAAGGTTTCGCTGCGGCGGGTCGACATGGAAAGCGTATCGCGCTCCGCTAAGGCAGACCGATTCCCTTGCAGGAAGAGGTGAGGATAGCGCCGCTCTAGTTCCTTGGTTTTGGCGATCGCCTGCCAATATTGATAGCTACGGTAGGCCCGCTGTAAGCAAGAATTGCTTAGTTCTATCATCTCCTGGCCTTGGTAAAAATTAGCCGCAAGTTCCCACCCTAAGGCTTCTTCCTGAGTAAATCCATGCCGATTGGCCCCTTGAATCGCTTGTTCATAGGCTTGGGCTGCTTGCCAGTATTCGCCCGACACCCTAGCCATTTCTGCACAGACAAGTCGGGCCTTATGGGCATAGTTCGCTGGAGAATGGGTGGCCCAATCTTGTAACTTTGCATGATGTTCCGAGACTTCGGTGCGGGCGATCGCCTGTTGGCTGGTGTTCAATTGGTCATAGCGTCCTAAAAGGGTCAATGCGGCATAAAAGTGAAAGATCGGCACCATAATAGTACCGAGCAGTCCTGGAATATATTGCAGCGACTTTTGACGGTACTGGTCAGCCCGTTCAAGATCGCCAAAAACATAAGCCAGGATCAATTTATTAATCCACAGGTGACCCGCTGAACTTAGATTAGCAGTCTCCTCCAGCAAGGGTATCATCGCGGCTTCATCGTAGAGAGGGCCAACGATTTGCTCCGGCTGCAGCCGATCTTCTCGCCAATTACACAGCACCTGTGCATACATTGAGCAGTCTTTGAGCGCTGTCTGCTGATTGAGTTGAGCAATAGAATGAACACACCGCTCGAATTCTCGGGTTAGACTTTGTAATCCTCGTCCTGAAAAATAGGCATGGGCTGCATAAAGGAAATAACTAAACCCAGCACTTTGGAAATCTCCAGATTCGCGTCCTGCCGTAAAGCCAAGCTTTAGCAGAAGTAAACTTTTAGATAACGGTTCTTTCCAGTGGGATACGGCTGCGCCTACCGTGAGTAAAGTGGCAGAACGCGCACTATTACCTGGCAAGCGATCTAGCAAGCTTAAAGCCAAGTTACCAAACTGATAGCCCAAGCCAATATCGTTCAAAATCCCACACAGGATCAACCCATAGTAGGCATAGGCCGTAGCAGACAGGGGGCTATTTCCATGTTGCAAGGAGAGAAGCACTTGCTGAAAAATAGACAAGGGAAAAAGTGCTGGAGCCACTCTATAGATAGGTGTGTGGATGCTGTTTAGAATCCGGATAATCGCGAGGGCAACCGGATCTCTCATGTCTGGCAATCCAGCTAAGTCGGAAATAGACTGTCCCGCAAGCTGCACGGTAGTTTTCGCCAGAGCGGCTTGAAAGTCAGAAGGCTGGGGGTTTTCTGGGAACTCGGCACCGAGCTGCCGCAGAAACTGCTGAGCTACCTGCAGTGCTTCTGTCATCTGATTTTGTGCAACCAGCGACTGAAGACGAATTTCATAAGCTCGGGTGCAGTCTAATCGTGCAGCCGCTTGGGAAAAAACGATTCCGCTCCAATGTGCTTCTTCCGTAAAGTTGCCTTGCCGATAAGCGACTTCGGCTGCTAGTTCATGCAAATGTAGGGTGAGGTCATAATGACTATGCCAGCTACTGGGTGGCAAGAGAGCCAATCCCACACGACAATATTGGTCTACCGCGATGTACGCCCCTGCCGCCAAGGCTTTACGTGCAGCAATTTCATTTAATTGAGCAATTTCTACACGTTCTTCGGGGTCGCAGATCAATGAAATGCCGCAATTGAGGTGGTTAACGATTTCAAAGATGCGACTTTCCCAACTGGCAATCGGGGTGCGATTTAACAGAAGCCAACCGATTTGGAGGTGGTAGGTTTCTCGCTCCAGTTCAGGTACAAGACGGTAGGCTGCTTGCTGCACCCGATCATGTTGGAAGCGAAACCGAACCCCAGTGGGTACCTTCACGTAGGTCAATGGCAATGGCTCCGGTTGCTGTGCATTAGATGCTGCAAAGTCTTGTTCGGTTAGCTCGCTTTCCGGCCTTGTAAAGAGCGATCGCCAATCGACAAAGAGTTGAAAGTCATTGCTGAGGGGAATGATAGTGCCTACTTGTAGGGCCGCCCAAAGGGACTTCAGGACTTGAGGCGGCGATTGCTGAGTAGCGCAGGCCAGGGTATCTAGGTCAAAGGTATGCCCTATGCAGGCAGCCCACTGTAAAGCATGTTGTGTAGCGGGGGGAAACTGCTCCAGTCGCTTGGCTAATAAATCGGCGACGTTGTCGGCTACTGTTTTGGCTTGAATCTGCGTGACATCCCATATCCATCCTGCGGTTTCTGACTGATGATGGCCCGACTGGAAGCGTATTGCGCCATCTTCGTGGAGCGATCGCAAAAATTCCCCAATAAAGAACGCATTGCCCTGGGTCTTCGCATAGATCAAGTCCGCCAGAGATTGACTAGTTCTCAGGGTGCAATGGAACGTATCTGCCACTAAAGCATTAACCTCCCCTGGCTGAAGCGGCTCAAGGGAGATCTCTATTGCTGATTTTTGGCCCGCAGCAATCGCGGCGAGAGTGCCCATTAAAGGATGGCAGGGTTCCACTTCATTGCTACGATAGGCTCCAATGAGCAAGAAATAGGGAATAGGTTCTGCGCAGAGGGCTTCGATCAGGCCTAATGAGGCGCGATCCGCCCATTGCAAATCATCCAAGAACATCACGACTGGATGTTCGGGTTGACAAAGGGCTCGCATCAACTCAGTAAAGGCACGATTGAACCGCACCTGAGTATCTTGAAAGCCAAAATCTTCGAGCTTTTCGTGGGCACTTTCTTGCATAACCCAAGTCAGATCTAGAATCAATGCTGTCAATAGTGTCAGGCGATCGCCCACAGCTAAAGCAATCGTGTCCCGCCAATTCGCCAGTTGCACCTCGCCCTCGCAAAGGATCTGCTTGCAAAAGTCGTTAAACGCCTGCACCACACCACAAAAAGGGACATTGAAGCGGAGAGGATCATACTTCCCAGCAATAAACGTACCTTTTTTTGCGGTAATAGCCTGGTAGACTTCCCGAACCAAAGCCGATTTGCCGACACCAGAATATCCAGATACCATCAGCAATTCGCTTCCGCCTTGGCAAGTTCGCTCAAAACTCGCAATTAGCTTGCGGCACTCAATATCACGACCATAAAGCCTTTGCGATGGACTGAATTGGCTATAAGTGTCTTGTTGCGCTAGACAGAAGGAGATAATACGGCCATCTGTGTCCCATTGCTTGAGACAGTGTTCCAAATCTGCATAGAGTCCCTCCGCCGACTGGTAACGATCCTCAGCATTTTTTGCCATCAACTTCAGCACAATTTCTGAAACCGCTTCAGGAATACTGGGATTGAGTTGGCTCGGAGGTAGTGGCTGCTTGGCAATATGGCTGTGAATCCATTCCAATACATCTGCACTTTTATATTGGAATGGAGGATGGCCGATTAATAATTCATAGAATGTGACACCTAAGGCATAAAAATCAGTGCGATAGTCAATTACGCGATTGGTGCGCCCTGTTTGTTCGGGAGCCAAATAGGGAAGTGTTCCTTCTAGCCCCTTAGGATGGCAGAAAGTGAGTCTTTCTCGTGACAGCACCGTCGAAATGCCAAAATCGATGAGCTGTAACTGCTGCGATGTAGGGTTCAGCGTAATATTTGAAGGGTTAATATCTTTATGCACTACGTGTGCACGATGCACTCTAGCAATCACACCAGTTAGGGCGATCGCCAATTTTAAGAATTTAGCAATGGAGAGTTTACCTGCAAGACCTAATCTTGCTAAGGATTCACTTCCCACATCCTCAAGAACAATGGCCAGCTTCTGGCGATCTTCAACGAGAGCCAGAACTTTGGGGATGCCTTCTAGTTGAAGGCTACGGGTAATTTCGTACTCGCGGCGGAACCAAGCCAGTTGCGTTGGGCTTGGACTTTCCTCTCGCAATACCTTCAAAATGACAGGATACTCGTCTGATGCCCGATATCCCCGATAGACCAGGGAGCGATGACTAGCGTAAATTTGAGCACCAAGGCGATAGCTCGATAACTTGGAGAGCAAGTCTGCCTGTTCTAAGGTGGCATGTACTGTGGCCGAGCCCTGTGCTCTGTTCATTGGTGTGGCTTAGGATAGGTTTCCCTTTGATAGAGTGGTAATCGGAATGCAGTGTGACTGCTTTTATCGAATTAATCTATAAGCGTAGAATACCCATCATCGTTGCTAGAGCCTGCGTCACGCTCCTGAAAAGTTGATGCTCTATGCAAGGCGATGCCTATATTTCTGAAGTTTTAAGTAACGATTGTGTTTGGAGAAGTAAGGGTAAAAGCGCCATCAGCTGAGTATTGCACTTTAAGGTAATGCACCGCATCTCCATGAATGCTTCGTTTTGTGATGGATCCTCTTCTACGACTGCAATACTGAGCAGACTACATTGGCCATGTGTGCTTAGATATACCGCTTTTAGCCATATTCCTTGCCCTTTTTGGGACTCGATAGCCTGTTTCTTCTTCATCGACAATGAATATCACACTGTTTCTTTGAGTTAGGTCACATCTGATTTCAAGTAGCCAAGGAACAGTACTCAATATGACCGTTGTAGGGGGCCTTTCATGAAAAAAGTTGCTCTTTCACTCCTTGCTATTGCAGCGATAGGCCTTTCTTTCGTGTCGCCGCTCAGCGCTAAGGTTGTTGAAATCAATCTAGGGCGTGACTTTAATATCAGTGTCGGTGAACGTTACTCTTTCTATAAGGTGCTTTTCTAGCGTGTTCGTTTTAGCGGTTGGCAATACTACAGCAGCTACAAGAGTAGCTCCAAGGCACAAGCGATTGTTTTCAGTCTTCAGGCTCCAGGTTTCTGGGCATACTATGAATAACGCTAACATTCAAGCTTTATCTACCTCTTTTGAGAGGCGGAATTTTTCCTGCAACAGCCCTAAAATCTGTTCATGCGCATTTTAGTCGATGATCACTACTGGGAAATTGTCGATCTGACCTGGGAAGGTTCGATCGCGGTTCTTATTGAGGATGGCTACCGGACTCACTTCAGGACGCTTATCCCCTTTCAAGATTCGACCGAATATACCTTGCAGGTTTCAACTGGCGATCGCGTTCCTAACAATTCCGATGCCTCATGGAACTGAGAATGCAACATTAATGAAACCTTGACCCCTGCACTCTACAACCCAAAACCATAGCCCTATTTACGAAAACCATACTCCAACAAGAAAAATTGGGGTTCTAGCTGGGCTAGCGGTCCTCTAAGCTTTGCCAATTCTTCTTCAGGTCCATGTATCTCTAATTGCACTATCTTAGAGATCTTCAGAGCTGATTGGAGCAACTCTCCGACATTCTCAAGATGCGCTAACAGACCCTCAGCGTCTTCATAGCCTTCGCGGCAGTGTACGATATGGTCGTTAAAACTAAACCCATAATAAAGACACTTTGGCTCATTTTGCGTCTTAGCAATAAATTCCTCACAAAGCTCCTTGAAGGCTGCCATGTGGCCATTTGTTACTTCGAAGTATGGAACAATCGTGCAGCATTTATCTTGAGATGACATTTTCTTTTCCTTTGTTTAAACGGTCTATCTCTAGTTACTGTGTTGAGCTAGGAATTTCTGATGTCTGGTCAGGTGCAATTCCCCTTTCTCAAAGTGCCTGTTCAACCATAGTGACTTTCTCTGGAGTTTCATCCACCATTACAACGCATCATTGCCTATTTAGGATAGTGGTGAATAGTAATGGTTAAGAACAAAGGGAGCGATGGTAGTGATGCACAAAGTACCAGATTACTCCGATATAATTGCTCAACTTCTGGAAATTAGACTAAAAAGAAGTAAGAAGTGGTCAGATATAGAACACTGACCACTTAATGATGGAAGCTGAGACAACCCAAACATCAACAGCCCCATCATGACTCAATCCCATAGAGATAACCTGAATCGATTGACTAGGGTAGCTTTGAGCGTACCATGGGGTTGGGTTATCATAGGAAGTACTTCGGTCTGCATTTGACCACTCTAGGTTCGCAACGAAACCCTGTCAAAAGGACTAATTCCTTCGCTAATGCTTCCACAATCACTTAATAGGAAATCTCCCTCACCGTTTGGGTTAAAAAAGCTGATAACCCTATCGTACCTTGACTAGAGTCCAATCATTAAAGATCGGTTAATACCAATTCGCCAATTTAAGGCTACAGATGATACAAGGAGAATGAAGGGTTCGGTAAAGATGAATGCCAGGCGTCTACAAGCTAGATATTGCCGAAAGCGAAGCAGAGCTCAAGCAACTGCTGAGAAACCAAAAAAC
>DATNQK010000111.1:0-1805 GCA_036704065.1 Stenomitos sp. | reverse complement strand
GGAACGCCTGCAGCCACTCAACCTAGGTACAATTTTACTGGATACTCAACCGTTGAGCGTAAATGTTGAGGCAGGCTTGCTGGTGAGTGTCTTTTCCGTACCGAAGATGGATTGCGCCTCCGAAGAGAATCTGATTCGAATGGCCGTCCAGGATGTGCCCGGCGTGCAATCGCTGTCGTTCGATTTAAGCAACCGGGTCGTTAAAGCAACCCACAATGGCTCGCCCAATGAGTTGTTGCAAAAGCTCGAATCGCTTAAGCTTGGAGCTATTTTACGAGAGTCTAAGCAGGCAACTTCCTCGCCTGCCTCTACCGCTGCGATTGATGATGCCGCCCAGGCGCGTACTTTGCGCCTTTTGCTCGGTATTAACGCTTTCATGTTTGTGATTGAGTTGACGACGGGCCTAATCGCTCAATCGACTGGCTTGATCGCCGACTCTCTTGACATGTTCGCCGATGCTGCTGTGTATGGTTTGGCACTTTATGCTGTGGGACGTGCGGCAAGCATGAAGTCTCGCGCCGCGCATCTCGCGGGCTGGTTGCAGCTACTCTTGGCCGTCGGGGCCTTGACTGAGGTTGCCCGGCGCTTTGTGTATGGTAGTGAACCAGAGTCCATCCTGATGATCGGAATGGGCGTCATAGCCTTGATTGCTAACGTGAGCTGTTTGCTTCTGATATCAGGCAAACGCGAAGACGGCGTTCATATGAAAGCGAGTTATATATTTTCCGCGAACGATGTGGTTGCCAATCTCGGCGTTATAGTGGCCGGTGCCCTGGTAATGTTTACTGCTTCTCCTTACCCGGACCTTGTTATTGGCACCATCATTGGTGTGATCGTTTTAAACGGTGCGCGTCGCATCCTGCAGCTCAAATGAAGATCCTCCGTCCTTGGTACTGGATCGCCTTTGCAACGCTATTTGCAGTGTTGGACCAGGCATCCAAAGCAGTGATTGAAATTTGGTTGCCTCTACACAACTCAATGCCAGTTGCCGAGAATTTCAATTTGGTTCATGTTCTCAATCCCGGTGCCGCGTTCAGTTTTTTGGCTGATCAGGCAGGTTGGCAAAGGTTATTTCTTGCCGGCATTGCAGCTTTCGCGTCTGTATTTCTGGTAGTTCTGATTGTTCGGAAACCAAGGCCCATTGAGGCGACTGCCTATTCCCTGATCTTGGGCGGTGCGGTGGGTAATCTCGTCGACAGAATTGTTCGGGGTGCTGTGGTCGACTGGCTCGACTTTTATGTCAATCATTGGCACTGGCCGGCCTTTAATTTGGCCGATGTGTGGATTGTCATTGGTGCTGGCTTATTGATATTGTCGGGTTTCAAGCAGAGGGCTATCACTACAGCGCAGTAGATTCTCTCATGTCTGATATGTTAATTCGCCTGTACTACAGGCAAGTCTGGTAACAGCTCAGCGGAATGCGGGGCTAACCCGCTGGAGTATTTGAAGGGCGTGATGGACCGACTGTCCACGCAGCCGTACAGTCGGATCAACGAACTGCTGCCGCATAACTGGAAACACGCCAACTAATCAAGACGGGTTTGCTAGGGGCTTACGTTGTGGCTCACCACCATGTAGTTTCGCAATGGCTGCCACAATAGGCAGGCCTAGCCCGTGATTGCTCCCAGTGTCGCTCCGTACCTCTTCAGCGCGAAAGAAGGGATTCAAACAAACGGTTCAATTTGACCGGGTCAATTGTCGAGCCCTCATTCGAATCTTGATTTAGAATCAAAGAACTGGAGATGTTACGGGCAACAATGAGAGTCAGCCCTCAATTAAAAATCATTTCCCAACTCTCAATATCG
>DATNQK010000110.1:0-19588 GCA_036704065.1 Stenomitos sp. | reverse complement strand
AACAGGAAAGCTGACGAAGGGGGGTAGACATACAATACTCCTGAGGGACTGAAAAAACTAACGACTTTGAATTGAACGGTGGTAAACAGGTTCAGGAAAACAACAACCTGTTCATTCCCTGGGCATTCATACAATAGTTTCACAACCTCACCCCAACCAATGATACCCATCACGGGAATGCGTGATAAAGGTCACTTGCCCAAAAGAACGAAATGCGCAAGGTTTTACGCTTTTATGCGCAGACGCAGCAAGCGCAGTTTAAGTTTCCATGATCATACATTCAGTCAGTGAAGTGTAGTTTTGAACAAGGGCTTGCAGCAGCAGCACCCACGGATAAACTGAGATGTCATCAAGACTGGAATTGAAGCGGTTGCCATAGTGATAGCTCAAGAAGGCTGCTAGAATAAGTGGGCTTATTGCCGCACCTTGCCAAGCTCATTTCAGTCCTATGCAACCCCGTCGCATTGCCCGCGAGCTCGCTTTATTGAGCGCCAGCCAAATGCCCACAACCCCACAACGGCTGTCTCAACAAGCCTTACAGTCTTTTGTCCTAGCCGCAGTGCGCACCCTCACCAGTGAGGTGAAGGATACCTTAGAAACCGCTGCAGCAGAAATTAAACGAACCAACGAAAAGCTGAACAAAAGTCGCGTTTTCGCCGCAGATATCAAAAGCGCTCAAGCTCTATTAAACGAGTCTGTAGAGTTGGCTCAAACCGCAATTAACCGTCTGGGCACTGCCGTCGATTTACCGGAATTGGTGCAGTTGTCCCAGCAACGTGAAGTGCATGACTACGCCTTAACGCTGGTGCAAGCGCTCTCGGAACACGGCACAGAAATCGAAGAGATTCTAGACGCCTCATTGGTAGACTGGCAACTCAACCGTATCGCGCAGATTGACCGCAATATTCTCAAAATTGCTGTGGCCGAAATTCGTGTGCTTAACGTGCCAGAGCGCATTGCTATTAATGAAGCGGTTGAACTGGCCAAGCGCTACAGCACAGAAGAAGGACATAAATTTGTCAACGGTGTTTTACGTCGCGTCATCCATCAATTGGCAGGTACATCGCCAAAAGCGGCCAATCCTTAACTTCACCTTTCTTGTCAGAGTGGAGACGCAGCAGGTGCGATCCACTCTGGCCATTTGACTTATGCAGCAGCAAATTGCTGAGCAACAAAGTCCCAGTTAACCAAGCTGCCTAAGAACGTATCCATGTAGTCGGGACGTCGGTTTTGATAATCGAGATAGTAGGCATGTTCCCACACATCCATTGTTAGCAAGGGTACTTGCCCTTGGGTGAGGGGATTGTCGGCATTGCCAGTTTTGGTCACTTTCAATGTGCCGCTATCGAGGACGAGCCACGCCCAACCACTACCAAACTGGGTTGCACCTGCTTGCTTAAAGGCTGTCTTGAATTCATCGAAGCTGCCAAAATCAGCATTGATCTTGTCGGCCAAGGAACCTGTAGGTGTACCGCCACCGCCTGGCTTCATGCAGTTCCAGTAAAAGGTGTGGTTCCAGGCTTGAGCAGCATTGTTAAAAACGCCGACCTTGGACGCATCGTTGAAGGTGGTCTTGATGACTTCTTCGAGAGGAAGACTATCGAGGGGGGTGTCTTTCACCAGGTTGTTATAGTTGGTCACATAGGCCGCATGGTGCTTGCCGTAGTGGAACTGCAGCGTATTAGCCGAAATATGAGGCTCCAGTGCAGTTTCAGCATAGGGCAACGCGGGAAATTCGTAAGCCATGAAGTTCTATCCTCTGTGTATGACAGCAATGAAGTCTGCGATGGGCTGCATTTAAGGAATGCACAGACCTTACCCTTTGCCAGGTCTGACAGGAGGGGGTGTACACTAGGTGCCTAGCGCACTCCGACCTTATCCTATCAGGACAACGCTTTCTCTACGTTGACTAAAACGCGATAGAGGGAGCAAGGGGATGCTTTAGCCCTAAGGCGATCGCGAAGTTACTGAATTGGCCCCAACGCCTCAATAATTGTAAACAATTGCGTCAAAGTTCGACTTACAACCTTGGGTAGATCCGCAGTTTTTACATCCCTAGCATCGGATCTCTCAGGCTCTTAAACTTTTCCCCTACTGCACTTTGCATCCAGTGATCAAACTCACCCGAAGAGTGCGATCGGCGCTACTGTAGCCCACTTCAAAATCACTTTTAATAAAACATGGAAAAGGAACAGCGTGCTGAACCCAATCCAACTATGAGTACGTCTCTTATTTTTAACCGCTAGCGCCCTTTATATTGAGCTAGCTTATCAATCCTAGACAGCTTTTATTGATTAAAGTCTAGGTTTATATCTAAACCGCTCACCCATCCTTAGGGAGGGCAACCAGAGGGATTGCATTAACTGCAATCCCTTTCGGTTTTAAACCTTCTTGCTCTTCTACAGGCTCCTAATCAGGCAGAACCAAGGGACGGCTGAGTTCACAAACGGCTCGGGGCTACTGTTACAGGTTCTAGCCGAAAAGCTTGCACCAAAGTCTTCGAACAACGCCGTCACGCGTTTAGATACCACCTCGACCTCAACCGTCCGAGGCTCAAGACAGATGCAGCAGGGGTGCCATAATGCGAGTAGTGCCTTAAGCCTTATCGCACCCGTCCCAAAGTGCTCAACAGTGGTCTGCCTTTGTTATGGATAAATTGAAATGGTTGTTTTCCCTTAGAACAGGGGTGGTGGTTGCCTGTTTTGGGTTTATGGCACTGTCCTTCGTTGCCGAAAGCCGTCATTGGGGCGAACTCGCAGTTTTTATCACCTCTGTTTTAGCCATTATTCCGCTCTCGATTGTGCTCAGTACCGCAACTGAAAAAATTGCCGTGGTCACTGGCCCTTCGGTGGGCGGATTAGTGAATGCGGTGTTTGGCAATGCCACAGAACTGATCTTGGCCCTTGTGGCACTCAAAGCAGGCTTGGTGGATATTGTGGAGGCCAGCATTACAGGAAGCATTCTGGGGGCGCTACTGCTGTTGCTGGGGCTGGGAATGCTGACAGGTGGGCTGCGATATAAAGAGCAATCCTTTAAGCCCATCTTTACCCGCGTCAACGGCGCATCGATGACCTTAGCCGTTACGGCGATCGCCTTACCTACCCTCGTCACCTATACCTCCAACATTGTCGATCCTTCGGTAATTCATCACATTTCGATTGCCACAGCCACGGTTCTGATTGTGCTGTATGGGCTCACCCTTTTGTTTTCCCTCAAAACCCACAGCTACCTCTATGACGTCGGGCTTGCCGAGGGCGAAATGGAACCCGCCGATGCAGAACAGGCAACCCATCGCAAGCGAGCGCTCGCAGGCTGGATCGGGGTTCTGTTGCTCACCTCAGTTGCCGTCGCCTTCGAGTCCGATTTATTTGTGAATGTGGTTGAATCGTCGACCGCGGGTCTAGGACTGACGCCGCTGTTCACAGGGGTCATTTTGCTGCCGTTGATTAGTGATGTGGCAGGCTATGTCACCATTACACGCTTGGCCCTTAAAGATCAGATGGATCTAACCGTCTCTACCGTGACGGGGGATAGTTTGCTCATCGCCCTCTTTATTGCACCCGTCTTGGTGTTCGTGGGGCAATGGTGGGGACAACCGATTGACCTAAACTTTAATCCCTTTGAAGTGGTTGCCCTGGCGATCGCCGTTACAGTGACCAACTTAGTGAGTTTTGGGGGCCGCTCCAACTGGCTGGACGGTGCATTGCTGTTGGCCACCTATGTGCTTTTGGGAGTGTCGTTTTACTACCATCCTGTCTAAGGAGACAGTACCTCCATAAGGCTAATTCCAAAATCTTGCCTTATTCCCTTACACAAAGTGAAGGCGTCTCGGTAGAATTGCAACAGTTCGCTAAGTGGAAAAGCCCTGTGACATTGACATCCTCCTCCGCTGCTGCATCGTCCCATGAGTCGCTCTCTGCTCAATCTGCCTCTCAAGTACCCGATGCCTTTGGCCGCTTTGGGATTTATGGCGGCAAATATGTACCAGAGACCTTGATGCCAGCACTGAGCGAACTGGAAACGGCTTACTATCAGTACTCTCAAGATCCTGAGTTTCAAGCTGAGCTGAACCAGCTTTTGAAAGATTATGTGGGTCGTCCTAGCCCCTTGTACTTTGCCGAGCGCTTAACCCAGCACTATGCACGCCCCGACGGGACTGGGCCACAAATTTACCTCAAGCGCGAAGATCTCAACCACACCGGCGCTCACAAAATCAACAACGCTCTGGCACAAGCCTTGCTTGCCAAACGGATGGGTAAGCAACGCATTATCGCTGAGACAGGTGCAGGACAGCATGGCGTGGCGACGGCTACAGTCTGTGCGCGCTTTGGTCTCAAGTGCGTCATCTATATGGGCATTCATGACATGGCCCGTCAAGCCCTCAACGTCTTCCGCATGCGGTTGATGGGTGCTGAAGTATGTCCAGTAGAAGCGGGGACTGGAACCCTCAAAGATGCCACTTCAGAAGCCATCCGCGATTGGGTCACTAATGTGGAAACAACCCACTATATTTTGGGTTCTGTGGCGGGTCCGCACCCCTACCCCATGATGGTGCGAGACTTCCACCAAGTGATTGGCAAAGAAACCCGACAGCAAGCTGTAGAAAAATGGGGCGGACTGCCGGATATTCTCTTGGCTTGCATTGGTGGCGGTTCTAATGCGATGGGACTCTTTCACGAGTTTGTGAAAGAGCCTTCTGTACGACTCATCGGGGTTGAAGCAGCTGGGGAAGGGGTACAAACCGGACGCCATGCGGCCACCCTCACCCACGGTCAAGTTGGCGTGTTGCATGGTGCCATGAGCTACTTGCTCCAGGATGACGATGGCCAAGTTCAGGAAGCCCATTCGATTAGCGCAGGGCTAGATTACCCTGGCGTGGGACCAGAACACAGCTATCTCAAAGATTCCCAACGAGCCGAATACTACAGCGTGACCGATGCAGAGGCGATCGCAGCACTCCAGCGACTCTCTCAACTCGAAGGCATTATTCCTGCCCTCGAAACCAGTCATGCGATCGCGTATCTCGAAACGTTGTGTCCCCAACTCTCGGGAAGTCCTCGCATTGTCATCAACTGTTCAGGGCGAGGCGACAAGGATGTGCAAACTGTAGCGGCTTACTTAGAGGAACATCCTTCTGCTTAAGGCGGATTTATCCTCTAACTCATGGCCATTACAGGGGTAGAAAGTAAGCCCACAAACGTTTTACGTACAAATACCAATGGTATTCTACTGAGAAGTATAGTGTCTCTAACGCAAAGAGAGGCAACTCAAGCATTCCTCTAATTTCTAGAGGGACTGCGAGAGAACAAGACAACAGGGGGGTTCAAACAAACACCAATTATTGAACCTAAAACAATGCGTTACTTTGCAAAGAGTTTAGTCTTGGCCTTGGCGTTGCTCGTTGGCATTGAACTGGGCAACACATACAGCATCCAGTTGGCAGATAATTTACCCTCGCGAGAAATGTTTGATCAGTTCTTTGGCGTTCTCAGCCCCTTGGCGATGAAGTTTTATCTGTACCAACACCAGCACGTCAAGGTTGATTCCATTTCTTAGCAAGCACCCACTTCTAGAGCTAGTATTCCCAACTCAATGCTCAATCTAAAGGGTTGTAACTCATCCAACCCATAAGGGTGTGGTTGCAATCTGGCGATGGGGCAAGCGTTGCAAGGTACAGCCGCTCTGATTCATCCGTTTAATCCGTCAAATGAAAACGCTGCCCCAGGTTCTTGAGGCAGCGTTTCTATTTAACCCACGCAACAAGCGTGCTCTAGGTTATTCTTCTTCAAAGTCACTGCTGGGTTCTTCGTAGGGCACAGAATATTCTGGCCACTCGGCTTCCCCTTGCAGATCTTCGTCAGAGGCTTCAGAACCACCACCCACGACAGCTAAATCGATTTGCTGGCGATAGTAATCCACGCTCTTAATTTCTACCTCAACGCGATCGCCTAAGCGATATTGCTGGCGGTTCTTGCGACCGATGAGTGTCTGTTGCCGTGCCCGATACTCGTACCAGTCATCTTTTAAGGAACTGACATGCACAAGCCCTTCGACGAGCAGGGTTTCTAAGCGCACAAAGAACCCGTAAGACTGAATCCCTGTAATAATGCCTTGGTAAATTTCACCCGTGCGCTGCTGCATTTTTTTGGTCTTCTTGAGACCAAGAAAGTCGCGCTCAGCCTGACGAATTAGCTGCATCCGCTCGTTCAGGGGCGCAATCACGGCAGCCAAGGTTGCTTCAATGTCGCGTTGCAGTTCGGGGGGCAATACGTTCCAGCTAATTTCGCCGTGGCAGGAACTATGGCGCAGGTCTACCCGTTCCTTAGACCGTGCACTCTTGCGATCGCGACCGTGGTTGAGCACCGTGCTTAAAATGCGCAGGTTGAGTAAGTCAGCGTATCGGTTCAGTGGCGACACAAACTGGCTATAGTCTTGCACATAGGCCAATCCAAAGTGTGGGCCAGACTGAAGACTATAATCGACAGGCTCTAGGGTATCAATGAGCAACTCAAACAGGATGGGCGCAATATCTAAATGCGAAATCCCATCTGCAAACCGCTGGTAGTCCTGAGGAAGCACTGTATTGTCTTGTGCCAGGGCCATCGGCATATTTAAGTTTTCCAATAGCTTCAAAAAGTCCTGTAGCTTTTGAGCATCAGGTGAAGCTTGGATTTGGAACAAAACAGGGATACCTAGGGCTTGCAGATGAGTGGTCAACAAATAATTGGCCAACACCAGAACCTCAGCCACTTGCTGCCGACCGGCTGGCGGCAAGGTATCAACAATCACGCCAAAGCGGCCATCATCTGCAAACATGCGCGGATGCACTTCTGGCATCATTGCCAACTCAAAGTCGCCACGGGCATGGCGCTGGCCATGCAACAAACGGCTCACCGTTTTGAATTGATCCACCCACTCGTACACATCGTTTGAAGTGGCAAAGTCATCATCCAGAGGGGTACTGTCACGATCAGCGATCGCTTGAAGCTGAGCATAACTAAGCTGATGTGCCACTTGAACCACACCAGGCTGAACTTCGAAGGCCTCGATTTCGCCCGTCTCACTCACTGTCATCGCCAGCGAAATCGTGAGTCGCTCTTTTTGAGGAACAAGCGCACCCACCCGTTCGGCCACAGTCTCTGGAAACAGCGGCACCAGAATGTCTGCCAAGCCAATGGCAGTACCGCGCTGTTTGGCCTCCTGATCAAGCAGTGAATTCGCCTCAACAAAGGCCGGAATATCGGCAATATGCACGATTAGTTTCCAAGAGCCGTTTTTATTGCGTTCCACCGAAAAGGCATGGTCTAAGTTCGCCATACCCACACTTGGATCACCAATCGCAACGGTTAGGGTCTTCAGGTAAGAGACCCGATTCTTTTGATCGGCCTTGCGCAACTTTGTCGGTAGTTCCTGAGCTTCGGCTTCAATGGCATCCGTAAAGCGACGAGGCAAATCGTATTTGCAAAATACTAATTCTGTGTCTGCTGCCGATTGAGCATCACTCCCTAACACCTGATTGATCCGACCTAGCGGTAGTTGCGCGCCCAAAGGATAGCGCAGCACTTCCACATGCACTAAATGATCTACCACTGAGTCTAGGTTGATCTCATTGTGGGGTAATAACGAAATTTCAAACAGCAACCGATCATCGAGGGGAACCGCGCGATAGCTACCGTCTTCCATGCGTCGCACATGGGCAATCACGGATGGGTTGGCGCGTTCTAAGATCAGCCGCACTTCACCCTCAGGGCTGCGCCGCCGCCGCCCTTCCTTGGTTACCTTTACCAAAACGCGATCGCCATTCCAGGCCGAATGTAATTGACTTTCGCGAATATAGATATCTTCTGTCTCTTCCCCTTCTTGGATGGCAAAGCAAAAACCTTTGCTAGAACACCGCAGCTTGCCTTCAACCACCCCATCTTCCGAAATGCGTCGATATTTACCGCGCTCTTTGGCTAACACACCAATGCGTTCTAGCGCACTTAACGCAATCTCTAACTGTCGAATGCTGGCAGGCTCGTCGCAATCTAGCTTTTTTTCTAAAGCTTTGGGCGCAACCAGCTTATCGTCTGCAAAGCTAGACAAGAGCGCGCTAATTGAAAAGTCCATGGAGCGTTAGGTCCTTAAGATTTCCTGACAGGGCGGGTGGATATACCCCAGACTTGCTGGGCAATGGAGAGATTTGTGGTTTCGTTTGGAACTGTTGTACGAAAACCGCTCCTTCCCACTACCGATGAAAGGAGAAGTTTGTTGCGTTGATACAACTGCCCAAACAACCCCTCGTACCCTGAACTCAAAGACCGCACCTTGAAGACATTTGTCCGTCTTCAGCACTGCAAAAGCTCAGTCAACAATCGCGCTTTGGCAGACTTAGACGATACGCTTAACCCCTCGTGTGGCCACCTATCAGCCACACCTGGAAAACAACAGACGCTTGCTCGAACATCGCCGCTCAAGCGGACGATTGTCAGTCGGCAATGGGCGACAAGGAACCTTTAACCTAGCAAAGACCCATCCGCAGCGTTTTATTGCCCTCACGCCATCTTTTTTTGCGACTCCAAACCAGAGTACGAGGTGCTGATAAACTCTCGCATCTCAATCCTTATAGTTCCCTACAGAGGCGCAACTGTCAAACGCCTGCCATTTTCCGGCGTTGTTATCGCTGTCCGGTAACAATATAAGAAATGCGATTGCCGATGTTGGTGGCATGGTCTGCCATTCGTTCTAGAGCACGAATCGCCAAGGTCATCAATAACAAGGGTTCCACTGGCCCTGGATGATCGTGGTGCGCCAGGGTATTGTAGAGCCGAGCGTAATAGTTGTCGACTTCATCGTCCTTGACCTTCATGGCGCGCCCCAGCTCTACGTCTAAATCGGTTAAGGCACCCAAACTCATGGTCAACATTGCCCGACAGATGTTAGACATTTGCTCTACATCCGGCAGGCAATCTAAGGGAGGATAGGGCAATAGTTTCAGGGCAACGCCACCCAGTTCTTCGGCGTAGTCGCCAATCCGCTCCAGATCCCGAACCAATTGCATAATGGTGCCAATGAGTCTGAGGTCGTTGGCAACCGGGGCCTGAAGCGCCAATAGTTTCAAGCAGTCAGACTCAATTTGGCGGTAGTAGACATCTATTTGCTGGTCATTGAGATTGTCTAATGCTGCCAAGTCACGGTTACACAGGGCTTGATGTGCAAAAAGACAGGATTTCTCGACGAGTGCACCCATGCGCAGGACGTCGTTTTGAATGTCTTGAAGCTGACGTTCAAATTGGCTTCGGATAGATTTGGCGGCTGCTTGATACATTGGGTAATTACGTTTTTATTAAAAAGGGAAAAAACAAAAGGTTTCTTATCAATACGGGCTCTGGACTGAAAAGACTCATCTTATGCATACAGTGATGCCGACAAGTTAACTGGGTTCAAAGGATGTAAAAATCGAGTTTTAGATTGATATCTAAGTATTGTAAAAAGTTTTAGAGCACGTTAAGGTATCCTACCCAACTCAATCGATTTTTTTTACGACTTAACGAAGAGTAATCTTTCATCCAATGCAGGGGCACTGCGTTCTCTATCCATCCCATTGTTGCTTGAGACTGTATGTCACCTTTACCTATCGCTTCTGAACCGTTGCATCCTTTCGCGCCCATGAAAATTACGATCTTAGGCGGTGGCGCGTGGGGGCAGTCCTTGGCGGCGTTGGGACGTGCCAATGGTCATGCTGTGACCGTCTGGTCTCGCCAATGTGGAATTGAGTTAGGGGAGGCGGTGGCAAAGGCGACTGTGGTCGTGGTGGCGATCGCCATGAAGGGGGTACAAGAAACAGCCCACCGTCTTAAACAAGTGGAATTGCCACCACACACCATTTTGGTGAGTGCTACGAAAGGGCTAGATCCGCAAACTTGGAAAACGCCTTCTCAAATTTGGCAGGCGGCCTTTCCTCAACATCCTATTGTGGTGTTGTCTGGGCCAAACTTATCCAAGGAAATTGATCAAGGATTGCCAACCGCATCCGTTGCAGCCAGCGAGAATCAGGAAGCGGCAACCCTGGTGCAGCAGCTTTTCGCCTCAGAAAGCTTTCGGGTTTATACCAATACAGATCGCCTAGGTACAGAACTTGGTGGCACCCTCAAAAATGTCATTGCGATCGCCGTTGGGGTGTGCGATGGGCTACAACTGGGCCAAAATGCGCGTGCGGCCTTGGTGACACGCGCCATGCCCGAACTGATCCGAGTGGGCACATTGATGGGAGGACAAATTGAAACCTTTTATGGTCTCTCTGGCCTGGGTGATTTATTAGCCACTTGTACAAGCCCATTGAGCCGAAATTATCAAGTAGGGTATCAATTGGCCCAAGGTAAGTCACTCGAAGCGGTTCTGATGCATTTGCAGGGCACAGCAGAAGGAGTCAACACCACCCGTGTTTTGATGCAAATTGCCGAAGAACGCCATATCTCTGTACCCATTGCCCAACAGGTCTACCGCCTGATCAATCAAGAAATTACGCCCCAAGCTGCCGTTGAAGCGTTGATGGAGCGACAACTTAAACCGGAAGCACAGGCAAACGTTCGCGATTGAAATAGCCAAGGGTATCTCTACCCTTGCAGAAAACAACACAGAGGATTTGTAGTCAAATAACCAGCAACCTCTGTACAGGGGCCAATGCTTGAAACCATCCCGATCTATGGGTTGAGCTGGTTCTGCAAGAGGGAAAGCTAACCACTCTAGGTTGGCTTCTACTTCTTCACACGCATAGGTTTTCTGGCAATCTAAACGCGATACATTGAGGACAGTACCCCTATTACTAGATGCGGATTTTGCGGCGATGGCTTTCTTCAGTTCCACTGAGCCTCCCTTCCGAACCAAGCAGGATGCACTGGACTTTCAAGATTTGTGGGGAGCTTGGAGCTTAGAGTTCCGGTTGGGACAACAAACACTCTTTGCAGCGCGTTACACCCGTGTGGATCAGGTCTTTTTATTGTGGGGACTGCTCTCCATTAGCCTCTTTGCGATCGGGCAACTTCTGCCCCTCAGTTGGAGTACCCAGGCAGTCGCAGGTTCCGTGTTGACCGTCTTAGGAACGATAGGGATGAGCGCGTTGACGATCTTCTGGGCCAAAGTTGAATCCTTGGCTTGGCTGATCCATCTCTGGGTGGCTTTGATGCTACTGGGTGTCTTATTAACCGACTACGGAATATGGTGCGGCTCAAGCCTGATCCTGATGCATTTGTGTCCACTCTGGCTAGGACTTAGTGCTATTGGTTATCTGATTACAGGCAGCGGGTTGCGATCGCGTGCATTCTTAATCATTGCGGGCATTCACCTGGGCAGCATCTGTCTTTTACCCTTGATGGCCACTTGGCAATTTCTAGGCACGGGCATTGTGATTGGAGGGAGTTTGTTGCTGCTGGCTCAAGTGCAATGGGACATGAATTCCGAAAGTGACTACCTGCTTTTAAGCGAAGCGCAAAAGACCTTTAATCAACAGCAACTGAAACTGCGTCAAGGTAACCAGTAAGCTGTGTTCGCCTTCTTATCCTTTTGGAGGAGGGCAAAGTTCGCAATACTTTCTGCCCCTCAGTCCTTAACCTTTGCGCCTCCCCCTCTCCTGAGGTAGAGCGGTTTCTACCGATCGTTAGTGTGTTCTCCTAAGGACCAACGTTAGGATGAAACTGTTAGTAAATCGCACTGGGTGGCAGTTATACCGCTGTGAGCCTTTACTTCGTCTCGAAGGAGAGCAACGTCAGAGACGAAGAACAGTGCAGTTAATACAGAAATGTATACGGTGTGGAGTTTTTGTTGCTTCCTCCACTTTGTCCTTACCGAAGGAAGGCGAAACCCTTCACCAGAGCGGTCGTAGGGAAGGAACGTATGACATTAAATATTTTTCTCGTAGCGTCCGGTTAAGGCGGTGCAATCGTGAAGCGTCCTAGACGCTCAGTTAAGCACGACTTCTAACCGGATTAGGTATACGAGGTGACTTTGGATTAATCGTCAGGGACGTTGCGGAGGTGGCATGAAACAGCAATCCGAAGGAAGCATAGTGCAGGTTGAGTCTAGTCACCACCATGTACAGTCACTGATCGAGAAAGCACGAGGGGCATGGGTCGCACGCGATATCGACGCACTGGCTGCCCTCTTTAGTAGCAATGCTGAGTTCATCGTGCCCGGCCAACGGTTACAAGGCAAAAGCAGAATTAGAGAAGAACTGAAAAAATTTGTAGAACGGTATAGCGACGTCAATATCACCATTAAGCGAGTGGTGACAGAAGGCAATCAAGCCGCCGTAGAGTGGCACTACGAAGATACTAAAAAGGCAACGGGCCAACGTAATGCAACCGATGATGTCATTATCATCGAGGTCGATCAAGGCCGTATTTGTTATTGGCGAGAGTACTTTGATACAGAAACCCTAAGCCAATAACAGTGTGTTTAGACTTGGATTTAGCCTCACCTTATCTGGTGCTTACAGGGCTATTGCCAATTCCTTAACCACCCACATGAATGCGAGGCCGTTTTTCGATATCTTTTTCGGCTTTTCGTAGAATTTCTCGCGTCAAAATGGGAATATCTCCCTCGCCAAATATAATAAAGCGCAGCAAGAATTTAACTGGATTGTCTTCTCCCCAACTGAAGTAGACGTGGGGAACTTTGCCATCTTGATCGCGTAAGCTCAGCAAAATAGAGGCGATCGCATTTGGCACAGCAGGGCTATAAGTTCTAAGGATTTTGTAGCCTTCTACTTCTAGACCTTGCACCTTAATAACATCCGCAAATTGAGACGCATCCGAAATCTCAATTTCCAAAAACAAAACGGGGTCAGCAGAAGGGATGTGATTATCTTCGCGGACTTCTTGCTCCTTCAGGAAATATTCCTCAGCATCGCCTGCGTCTAAGTCATTGGCAATAATGCGAATTGTGCCCGAAAGTTCTTCTATATGACGCTGGGCCACTGTATCAAATTCCACACGCTCTGTTCGCAGTTCAGTGGAACGAGAAATGCGCGATACCAGGGAAACTACAATCACACTGGCAATAAAAAAGGCAGCAATGCGAATCCCATCGGGTCGTTCGATGATATTGACGATGGTGGTGTAGAGAAACACCATCGTTACCAGAACAAACCCAGCAAACCGCAATCGGGAGCGATGATGACGCGCAGACAATGCCACAGCAAAGGCCGCAGAGGACATTAATACCAATACCCCTGTCGCATAAGCCCCGCCCTGTGCTTCCACATTGGCATTAAACAAAATCGTTACGCCAAAGGCGATCGCGCTATAAACCAGCACCAGAGGTCGTGTCATCCTTGCCCAAGTCGGGGCCATCCCATAGCGCGGCAGATAGCGCGGCACAATGTTCAATAGCCCAGCCATCGCTGATGCCCCAGCAAACCACAGAATACAAATCGTACTCAGGTCATAAACCGTCCCGAATGCAGAACCAATATAGGTGTGGGCCAGGTAAGATAGCGCCCGTCCACTAGCCTCTCCCCCTGGCTGAAACTGCTTGGGTTCAATCAATAGAGTCGTTGTCAAACTGCTGGTGAGCAAGAAAACGCTCATAATTAGCGCAGCGACAAGTAAGAGCCGATGGGTGTTGAGAATCCGACCCTTGAGGCGCTCCGGTGCTTCGGCAGGGCGTCCCTGCACCAAAGGCATCACCGCAACCCCCGTTTCGAAGCCAGAGAGACCAAGGGCCAATTTTGGAAACAGCAACGCAGCAATAGCCACCATCGCCAAGGGATTGCCATGCTGAGAAAATAACGAAGACTGCCAATCTCCAATGAGCTGCGGATGGGTAAGGACTTGGTGCAACCCGACGCCAATCACTACAGCGTTGAGTAAGAGGTAGACACTCACAAGACCCACGGCAATTCCAATGGCTTCGCGAAATCCCTTTAGGAACACACCCCCTAACAGCGCGACAGACAGGAGAGTAATGCTGAGTTGTTGTGTGTGCAGCCAACTGGGTGCTAACGGATTCTCGACCACATGGGTCGCTGCATCAGCGGCAGAAAGGGTAATGGTAATGATGAAGTCGGTTGCGACAAAACCAAGCAGACACAGCACTAAGAGCTTGCCCTGCCACCAAGACAGTAGCCGCTCTAGCATGGCGATCGATCCTTCGCCGTGGGGGCTTTCAATCGCAACCCGCCGATAAATCGGCAACGCACCAAACAGCGTCAATAAGACCAAAATCAGAGTCGCAAACGGCGACAATGCCCCAGCAGCAAGGGCAGCAATACCCGGTTGATAGCCCAAGGTCGAAAAATAATCGACTCCTGTCAAACACATCACTTGCCACCACGGGTGTTGCGGATGAGGTTGATTTTGGGCATGGTGTTCTTCGTGGAACAGCCATTGAAGCAACGCACTACGTGGCATTGCTGGAGCTTGAGGTTTCGCCATAATGCGTTTTAAGTGAACCCTGGAAATGCCCCTTTGATAGGGAGGTTGCGAGCATTATTCTGACACAACCCCTCGGTTCATAGCTTAGTTGAGAAAACGACCTGCCCCAGACAGAACATCCCCAAGGTCCACATCTCCATCGTGGTCGCTATCTAAAAAGGTACTGAGTACGGAATTGCCCCCTGAATTAAATGCCCCGCTCTGGAGCAACTGCAATACCAAGGGCAGCAGCGTTGGAAGTAACGCTTCGATTTGTGCAGCATCTAGACCCGTGCGCTGGGCGATCGCCGCAATAGCAGGCTGTAAGCGATCGCCCAAAATGGCGTCAACGGCAGCAGTACTTGCGCCACCACCCGCAAACTGATTGACCAAATTTTCAACCCCTGCGCTACCAGCACTGGCTTGATGGCTTTGCAATGCTTCGCGAACCACGCCGCCCACAGCCGACATTAAGTCGTTAGAGCTTGCGGCACCGCCTTGGCTATTTGCAATTGAGGCAACCGTTTGTAAAATTCCACCGATTTGATCAGCACTGCCCTGCTGACTGGGGTTGGCAATCGCACTTGTAATCGCATCTAGTAAACTCATTGTGCCTCCCTTTTCAACATTAAAAATTGAGAATAATCGAGACGTGCGATGGGTACGCAACGCTGTGTGGAGAATAATTGAGATTGTAGAAAAACTAAGAATTACTTACAAAATTTTAAAAGAGTTTCTGAGAAATAGATCGGCGGAACTGTCTATGGGTCAAGCCAGTCTGTGCCATGATTAGAGGTTAATTTCTTCCACCACTCGGTAGGATATCAACACGTGTGAAGGCCAGTCATTCCATTCTTCGGGTTCTACAACAGCCTAAAATGGCTGCACTGCTGTTTTTGGGTTTTTCCTCTGGCTTACCCCTGTACCTTGCCAGTAAAGCGCCCCTCCAAGCTTGGTTGAGTCAAGAGGGCTTGGGGTTAGAGGCGATCGCAGCCGTCAGCTTATTCGGTTTGCCCTATTCATTAAAGTTTTTGTGGTCACCGTTTCTAGACCGCTATATCCCACCCTTCCTTGGTAGACGCCGGGGTTGGCTGGTGATTACCCAGGTAGCGTTATTCATTGCCGTGGCAGCAATGGCGCTCCAACACCCAAGGGCCGCGCTACAACTATTAGGCATCAATGCATTGGTCATCGCCTTTTTGAGTGCATCTCAGGATATTGTGCTGGATGCTTACCGCACCGATATCCTTGCAGAACCTGAAATGGGGATGGGTGCGTCTTTGTTTTTACTGGGGTATCGTCTTGCGATTTTGGTCACAGGCTCGCTTTCGCTCGCGTTGGCAGATTGGCTGCCTTGGCCCATGGTGTACTTCCTGATGGCCTTGTTAATGCTGGTGGGGTTAGTCACCACATTCTTTGCACCCGATCCGCCCCACAACGATCAGCCACCCCAAAGCCTAGCCGAGGCCGTTCAACTCCCATTTTGGGATTTTTTCCAACGCAATGGAGTCACTAGAGGCCTCCTTATCCTGCTGTTCATTGTGATCTATCGCTACGGCGACGCTCTTGTCAAAAACTTATCCACGCCCTTCTTACTGGATAAAGGGCTCGGCTTTACCCAAACCGACATTGCCTTCCCTACAGCCCTCGGCATTGTGGCTGTAATTGTGGGCACCTTGGCAGGGGGCGCTGTGATGACCAAACTGGGGATCAACCGCTCCCTCTGGATTTTTGCGGGACTGCAAGCGCTCGGCAATTTGCTGTATTTCGCCTTAGCATTGGTAGGCAAAAACTTTGGCCTGATGCTGGCCGCCATCAATGCCGAAAATTTTTGTGCAGGGCTAGAATCAGCCGCCTTCGTTGCGTTCTTGATGAGCTTGTGCAATCACAAGTTTTCAGCGACCCAATATGCGCTGTTGTCCAGCTTGGTTGCCTTTAGCCGAGATATTATGGTCGCCCCCTCTGGGAGTTGGGCAACCAGTATCGGATGGCCCAACTTTTTCCTGGCGACGGCTGTACTGGCACTGCCAGGATTACTGCTGCTACCGTTCTTTGCACCTTGGAACGCCAAGACAGAACCCGATATGCCAAGACCAGGACTCTAGCTTGCCTCTGCGGGTACTCGCTCGTTGGGTTCCCGCATTTCTTCAGCAACGGATTGCTCACTCGCTGATGTTGCAATCACTTCGGAGCCTGTAATGATGCGAGCGCCTCGGTGGCGTGTGAAGTAATTCCAGCCCCACTGCATCATCACTACCAGTTTGTTATCAAACTCAATCAGGTAGTAGATGTGGGCAAAAACCCAGACAAACCAAGCTAAAGGCCCCGATAACTTGAGCCGTCCCAAGTCGACAACCGCAGCATTTTGGCCAATCACTGCAAGGTTGCCGACTTCTTTATAGACAAAAGTGGGGTAAGGCCGCTGTGCCAGTTGAGCCTGGATTTTTTGCGCGACATACTGACCTTGTTGCATGGCCACAGGCGCAATACCAGGCAAAGGAGCATCCCGATCATGGGCAAAGTGTGCCAAATCTCCAACCACGAAAATATTGTCATGTCCTGGGATGGTCAGATCGGGGGCAACGATTGCACGTCCAGAGCGATCTAGGGTTGCACCAACCCGACGGGCCAACACTTGCCCCAAAGGTGACGCCTGCACCCCTGCTGCCCATAGCACGGTGCGCGCAGGAATAAATTCAGTGCGATCGCCCTGTTGAATCGTCACCCCATCCTCCGCGACGTTCGTGACGCGGGTTTGGGTTTGGATGGTGACGCCCAATTGTTGTAAAGAAGTGGCAGCTTTAGCAGAAAGGCTTGCAGGATAGGGGGGCAAAATGCGATCCAAGCCTTCGAGTAATAGAACCCGAGTTTGCGTAATATCGAGATTGCGAAAATCATCCTTTAGGGTTTTGAACGCCAGTTCTGCGATCGCCCCTGCAAGTTCCACCCCCGTTGGCCCACCGCCAACAATCACAAACGTGAGCAATGCCAAGCGTTTGGCAGTATCAGGTTCTTTTTCTGCCGCCTCGAACGCCAAAAAAATACGTCGCCGCATGTCTAGGGCATCTTCAATCGTCTTCAGGCCGGGAGCCGTCTGCTGCCACGTTTCATTGCCAAAGTAGTGATGCCGAACACCTGTGGCAATAATCAAAGAGTCGTAAGGAACCTGCTGGTTAGGGGTAATCACGCATTGGCGCTCAGGATCGAGATCAATCGCAGGCTCCATGAGCACCTGAATATTGCGGTAGCGGCTAAGAATCCCCCTTAACGGCGAGGAGATGTCAGCCGGAGAGAGTGTACCTGTAGCGACTTGGTACAGCAGTGGTTGAAACAAGTGAAAATTGCGTTTATCCATCAGCGTCACTTCGACGGGAGCGCGACCCAGAGCCTTAGCAGCATATAACCCGCCAAAACCACCACCGATAATGACAACCCGATGTCGGGAAGACGTTTGAGTCATGAGAGTCTCCTAAGAGGCGCAAGAACGGACATCCGGTCTTTCATTCAAGGTCTGACTTTACCTGACCCATCTCTTCTAGGGTAATTCAGTCCTCCAGTGACAGCAGTAATCAAAATAACGATATGAAGACAGGCCTACATTGCCTACATTGGGATATGCCTGCGTGACCAGCCCTTAGCCAACCCTTACAGGCTGCGCCACATGAAATGCCGACACCCAACTGAGGGCAATGCGATCGCCATGGGAGGCTAGAACCTGCCGCAATGCCTCTATTAAGCGCGCTTGTGTGTCGGGATCTAGCTTCAAAAAGGGCGAATAGGTCTGAAGCAGCATCAAATATTGTTCGGTCGAGTAATTCGTTTCTACAACTTCGTGGCCCACTAGAATATTGCGAAAGTACCCAGACTCAACCGCCATCTGCCCCATGGCATCCACCATCGCAAACTGTGTTGCTGGATCTTCGTAGCGGTCTAGAGCAGGCGCATAGGCCTGGTACACCTGCGAAAGTTCTTGATGCATCTCATAGCTGGGCTGGAGTTCTTTATTCCACAGCAAAATTAGGCATCCCTCAGGCTGTAACGCAGCAGCGATTTTCGGATACGCAACCTCCGGCGCAATCCAATGCAGCGAACTAGCCGCCACCACTGCATCAAAGGTTTGCGGCATGAGGGACCATTCCTCAAAGGCACAATTGCGAATAGCAACGTGCGGATAGGCATTACAGTTGCGCTGGGCTATGGCCCAGAATTGCGGATTAGGCTCTAACGCCAGAATAGTCCCCACCAAAGGGGCAAAGGCTGTCGTTGCAGTCGCAGGGCCACAGCCTATTTCTAAAAGGGTCGAACGCTGGGACAGATTCGCACACTGTGCAACTTGGCGAATCACCCCGCTGGGATACCGAGGCCGCACTTGGTCATAGGCATCTGCCGCCGCAGAGTACCAGTGCTTTCGCTGCTCTAACGCTTTGCCATAGCATTCTTGCTGCAGCATTTGTCGGAGATCGTGTTGCATAAGGCAAGCCAAGAAAAAGGGTCGATGGGGAGGGTTCAAGGCCAAAACATGCAGGAAGATCTTGCCTATCGGCCTTGCCACACACCGTAGCATTACCTGGCAAAAGAGAAACCTATTTGCGCTGTAACCCTAACGTAGCGTTCTTGTCTTAGAGCTGTGCTACGAACTGATAGGAGATGAATAGACAGTGGGGTTTGGCTTATACCGTTGAGCGATCGCTAACCCGTTAAGATTGTAGTCAGCGAGAAAGTATCGCCAAAATCGGGGGTTCTTTTGCCATTTCCATCTGAATACAATGCGTTCAGTACACAGCAGTGGTCCGCGCTCAATAGCAACGTCATTCCGCTCGAACTCAGTCAATGTTTGAGTCCAGACTGCTTAGCCTCTAATCCATCCCATTGCGAGACCTGCCAACGGTGCGGTGGGGCTCTGCGGTTAGCCGGACGCTATCGTGCAATTCAGAGCATTGGTTCGGGCGGCTTTGCCGCAACCTTTAAAGCGATTGATGAACACCGCCTAGGAACTCCGTGCGTCATTAAGCTCTTTCTGCCGCAACAGAAAGACAGTCAAATGTATCAAAAGGCAGTGGATTTATTTACCCAAGAGGCGGTGCTCCTCAAAGATTTAGGCAATCATCCGCAAATCCCCGAACTGAAGGCATTTTTCGAGCAAGAGGGTCGCCTTTATATTGTTCAGGAATTTATCGAGGGGCAGAACTTGCGCCAAG
>DATNQK010000109.1:0-1886 GCA_036704065.1 Stenomitos sp. | reverse complement strand
GTTTTTTGGTTTCTCAGCAGTTGCTTGAGCTCTGCTTCGCTTTCGGCAATATCTAGCTTGTAGACGCCTGGCATTCATCTTTACCGAACCCTTCATTCTCCTTGTATCATCTGTAGCCTTAAATTGGCGAATTGGTATTACAGCGTCACTCCGCCTTCTTTTACCTCCAGCAAGAATCTTCTTTCAGATGTTCTGAGCGCATCCCCTGTTGCTGCCTCACCAACTGGAATGATTGCAGGTCTGCATTAAGGCTGTGAACTGTCTCCATCCTGGCTGTCTAGACTCGACTCTGTACTACGGGTCTGAGCCAGCAGGGTTTCTACAAATCCATAGAGCTCTGTTTCGTTGTGCTCAGCCAGCACCCTTGTTTTTAGGTCTAAGAGTCCTTGCACGAAGGCATCCGATTGCTCACGGTAATTAACATTAGCGAGCAAAAAATCTGCAAAAACGGTACGCTCAATCTCTAGCCGCGAAGGCCGTTCTTCTTCGAGGTCAATATAAGATTGAAACTCACGACCACTTACGTCGTATTTCATCAGAAAGATCAGCGCTTCGCTCAGCTCTTGCAATTGCGATCGCAGTTCACGGATATCCAATTCTGAACGTTCAAAGCCAATATCACCGTAGAGCCGGAGTTCGACAATAGCCGCCTGAGTCTTCCCCTGTTTGGCTGCGTTTCGCACCAGGGTCATCGCCGCTTGTTCGAGTTCTGCCGCAGTTTGGTCCGGGGTTGCTTGCAGGCTCAAACGCACAATCTTACGCTGCTCGTAGTCTTGCTTGAGTTCCGCCTTCACCCCATCGGCAGAAAGTTCAACCAAATACACACCTCGTGGGCTTTGATCTTGGTTTTCGGCAATACTATTAGCCTCAATGGAACCTGGATTAAAAATCCAGTTTTCGACTTGGTAATGGCGATGGATGTGCCCCAAAGCGAGATAGTCTACACCCGCAGCCTTGAGCGGTAAAAAATCTTGGTAACGTAGTGCGCCACTGTAACGGGCGACTTGCCCCTCTAGCCCGTGATGAAACATCATCACTGTATACTCAGGCCCTGGCGGCAAAGTCGGAATCGCCTCTGCCAATTTTTGGATAGCTTGCGGTGCTGCTGCCCCATACCAACGCGACCCAATCACCCGCACACCGCAGGGCAGATCGATATAGCCACCGCTTTTGGACTCCTCACACCAAGGCTCTAAGGTTTCGCCTTCACTGGGCTCTAACAGCTTCAGCGCACCCCAACTCGATAGATAGCGCAACCAGCTTGTCTGAGTGCCGTAGGGGCGGTAGTCATGGTTGCCTTCAATGGCTAAGACCGGAATATTGGCCTCCTGCAAAGCAGACAAACACAACTGTGCTTGATTTAACGTGGCGGGTAAAACCTGACGCTGCTCGAACAAATCCCCCGCAATTAAGACAAAATCCACAGACTCGGCGATCGCATACTTGTCGATGGCATCCTGAAGCGCAAAGAAAAAGTCTTTCGTCCGCTCCGGCGAGTCGTACTTGGCAAACCCCAGGTGAATATCAGCAAGGTGCAGGAATTTGGGCATAGGGATTAGCCGCCTGCTTGCGGCTGAGGGCTAGAGAGTAATCGTCCAACTGTACGGTTCTGGGTTGTAAAGACAGTGCGCGCCACCCGCTGTACATCCGCAGGCGTCACCCTAGAAAGCGCTTCCAGCTCTTTAAATAAATGCCGCCAGCTTCCGGTTTTGACCTCGTACTCCGCCAGTAGCCGCGCCATGCCTTCGTTGGAATCGAGCGATCGCAGTAGGGCCGCACGGGCTTGCGTCTTCACGCGATCCAGTTCTAGATCAGCCACGGGTTCTGCCTTGAGGCGCTCAATCTCAGTCCCCAGAGCCTTCGCCACCTCATCCACACTATGGCCT
>DATNQK010000108.1:0-4325 GCA_036704065.1 Stenomitos sp. | reverse complement strand
ACGATGCGTCGGTGGAAAGGGTACCCAGTTGTTTTTTCCAAACCAATGCTCCCGCTGCGCTATATTTTGCAGCCCATGCATCTGTTGAGCCTCGATTTGTTCCCCCTAGGTCGCCTGCTGTCAAGCCACTGAGGAAGATATTACCCGTTGTATCGGCTACGATACTTCTTACTTCGTCATTTTCTAGACTGCCGAGTTGGCGCTTCCAAATGAAAGTTCCGTTCGGACTATACTTAGCCAACCAAGCATCATTGCGTCCCCGAGTTGGCCCTCCTAACGGGCCGTTGGTAAACCCAGCCATTACAGCATTGCCCTTAGTATCTGTGGTGATGCTTGTAGGAATATCCAAGGTGAAGGTACCAATTTGCTTGACCCACTGCCGCTCTCCTCGCGCGGTGAATTTTGCTATCCAAGCATCAAGCAATCCTTGGTTTGTTCCGCCTGGATTGCTGCCCGTTGTACCCGTTAGGAAGATACTGTTGTTACGATCAAGGGCCAGACTCGATACAGTATCCAAACCAATGTAGCCGACTTGCTGGCTCCATAAACGTGTTCCAGTAGGACTATACTTTACAATCCAGCAATCTCCGTTATTGCCAGCTACAAGCGTTCCTGTGGATGCGATGATTGCATTTCCTCCACCATCTATCGCTAACCCGAGTTCATCCACTACGGTAGTGGCAGGAGCTTCAAAGGATTTTCTCCAGATTAGTGCGCCTAACGGACTGTACTTGGCAAGCCAAACGTACTCTGTAGATCCAACTTCGTAACGACCTGCTACATAAATATTGCGATCGCTGTCTGTGTCTACGCTAAGCGCTGCATCATCGTCCGTTGTGCCCCATTGTCTTTTCCAAACAAGTTTGCCGGTTGGGCTATACTTCACAATCCAAGCATCATCGCCTCCCTTATTCGTTCCCACGATGGCCCCAGTCGTGTTGCCGACGCTAATAGTACTACCCGTAATGTCTGTGGTCAGGTCTTTTTGCAAATCATAACCAGACGAACCAAATTGCCGAGTCCAAATTGGTGTTGAAGCGCTTGGAGAATCTGAAAATTTTGCTACCCAACCATCAAACAAACCAAAGTTTTTTCGCGTTGTTTGCTTAACAGGTTCCTTAATCGCCTCAGCCAAAACAGATTGTGGAAGGATGTGAGAAGCGAACATCATGAGCAGTAACCCCAGTGATGCCAACCGATAACGTTGATTTCGACCCTTCCCTAAGACTAATTTTTGGCGTTGCATATTACCCATCACATCAGAATGAACGCATAAATCTTACCTGTATCTGGAAAATAGAGCAGCGATCGCATCACAACAAGCATGAAAAATAACTATGAATTCAATAAAATACATTTAATACTTTATTTCTGATTCTTGCTGAGTTGTGTTAGAGTGTGACGCTCTCAATGGGTACATTTCGGTCAATTGCCTAAAAATCAGAGTTAATCTGAACCCAATCATACCTTTTCGTTTCACGTAGCACATCAAAAGCGTTGTCTGTATCATTTAACCTTGCATCAAACTCTAGGGTTCCCGATACGATCTAACTTCGTGCTATTCTTTTTTCGACGTTGTACCTACAAGGGTCTACTTTAGCTCTGTTCTGAATGCCTTATTCTAAATTTGTGAGCTACCAAATGAAAAATAACTTGCAGTTCAATATTAATCTTATTTTAATCATTTTTTCTGCTTTAATTTCATCTTTTTCATTTGCTTTTTCAACTGCTGCGAGCCAAAGGGCTGTTTCACTTTCGACTCTCGTTCACTTCTCATTTGGCAATGGAGCCTATCCTAGTGGAAAGTTAACGCTTGGTCCAAACGGCAACTACTATGGCATGACAAACAATGGAGGCAATATTGCATTTTGTGCGCCTATTGGTTGTGGAACCTTCTTTAAGGTGACCCCTTCTGGAGCAATAACGACCTTAGAAATATTTTTTGATATGGCTTTTGGTTTTTTGCCATCAGGAGGGTTTGTATTAGGAAAAGATGGTAATTTTTATGGTTCCACCTATGGTGGTGGAGATAATTTGGATGGCAACATTGTGAAAATGACACCTGCTGGAAAAGTTTCGCAGGTTTTCAGTTTCCAAGGAAGTAATGGAAGAAGTCCCTATGCGGGATTAATTCTAGCTAAGAACGGTCAATTCTATGGCGTGACACAACAGGGCGGCACTAGTAAGAATTGTTCCAGCGATGGGTGTGGCACTCTTTTCAAGATCACTTCTGGTGGTGCGTTCAATAAACTGGTTGATTTTAACCGTCGTAATGGTGCTGAACCTTCGAGTCGTCTTCTTCAACTTGCAGATGGTAGTTTCTATGGTACAGCTACCTCAGGTGGCGCAAATGATAAGGGAGTAATCTTTAAGCTTAATAACTTAGGGAAATTCCAAGTTATTGTTAATTTTAATGGCCTGAATGGACAAGCCCCAAATGCAGGTCTAACCCTCGGTTCTGATGGAATGCTTTACGGTACAACTTCCCAAGGGGGCAGCAGTACGCTTTGTAAAGGTGGGTGTGGAACTGTATTTAGGGTGTCTCCATCTGGTCAATTGAAAACCCTTTACAGCTTTAAGGGTAAAGATGGACGAGAACCTCTGGCAGAGTTAACCCTTGGAAAGGATGGCAATTTTTATGGCTCAACTTACAAAGGGGGAACGGGTACTAAGTGTACTGATGGATGTGGCACAATTTTCAAAATGTCGCCCTCTGGACAGTTAACTACGCTAATTCATTTCAATCAAGCGAATGGATCGCGCCCTGCTGCTGAAATGGTTTTTGATAAGGATGGCCATCTTTTGGGGACTACCTTTTTAGGGGGTAGAGGTGGTGCTGGAACAATTTTTAGGTTACGTCTCTAGTTTGTAGATGACAAATGGTAATAGACCTGTTTTGTTCTCAAAACAGGTCTTTGTGATTGTCAATCATTAAACCCTGTGGGGTTAACGACGCCTTAATTCCTAATAAGACATACCTAGACCATTAGGGAGCAAGTACAATCTCTATGCTGCTTCAATTAATGTGCAAGGGTTTGAGAGATTGCAAGAACTCAACTGCTTCTGAAAACTGGATTTTAGCACTGGCAGCACAGCTTCCGGTGCTAGAGGGCGACTGAAGAAAAAGCCTTGCCCTTCATCACAGCCTTTCTCTTGCAGGTAACAGAGTTGCTCGACTGTTTCCACTCCCTCTGCGGTGATGCTTAAATTCAGACTTTTTGCAAGCGCGATCACTGCATCAATGATTGCTGCTGCATCAGAATGTGGCGTTAGGTCTCGGACGAAAGATCGATCAATCTTCAGCATGTCAATGGGGAAGCGATTGAGATAGTTAAGCGAAGAATAGCCAGTTCCAAAATCATCCAGTGCAATCACGACGCCTAGTGCTTTTAGCTGTTTTAGGGTCTCAGCTGAGCGCCGAACATTATTCATCAAGAAACTTTCTGTGACCTCTAATTCCAGCAACATAGGTGCTAACCCAGTTTCTTGTAATACTTCATTAACAATAACGGCTAAATCATCTTGTTCAAACTGACGGGCAGATAAGTTAATAGAGATCCTAAAAGTCTTACAACCAGAGTTTTGCCAATGGCGAGCTTGCACACAGGCCGTTTGTAAGACCCACTCCCCAATCGCCACAATTTCCCCATTTGCTTCAGCAATCGGTATGAATTTGTCTGGTGAGATCATGCCTCGCTTGGGATGTTGCCAGCGCAGGAGTGCTTCTAGAGCCTCCACTCGACCACTTTGTAAATCAACTAGCGGCTGATAGTGTAGGCTAAATTCACCACGCTCTAGAGCGCCATGCAAGTCGTGTTCCAAGGCCAGACGCTCTTGGAGTTGAGCGTTTATATCCGGTGAATAGAATCGAAACGGCTGTTGGCCTTGGCGCTTAACGTCTTCTAAGGCAATTTGGGCTTGTTGGAGTAGCTTATCTGTATGGTCGATCTCTGATATATCGCCCATCGTAATCCCGATGCTAGCCGTTGCCCGGATAGAGGTTTCGCCAATCTGAAACAATTTTGCCTGAGTGCTTAGAATCAGTTGTGCGACATCGATCACACTTTCAAACGTCGGAATCTTGAAAAGGGCGATCGCAAACTCTGAAGGACTGACTCTCCCAATTAAAGTTTCAAACTTCACACAGGATTTTAATCGTTGTGCGAAGTTTCTAACAAAGGAGTCTAATACCAATTCGCCAATTTAAGGCTACAGATGATACAAGGAGAATGAAGGGTTCGGTAAAGATGAATGCCAGGCGTCTACAAGCTAGATATTGCCGAAAGCGAAGCAGAGCTCAAGCAACTGCTGAGAAACCAAAAAAC
>DATNQK010000107.1:0-1812 GCA_036704065.1 Stenomitos sp. | reverse complement strand
CCAGGGATCGGCTGTGCAAGGGTTAGTTCCTCCTTTATTCAAATTTTTGATTTTTAAGTTCCCATTCGAGTCTCTGCCTTCGCAATACTTAGGATCTTTACATCCATGCATGGAAGAATATTCCTCATTTGTGCGCATGTGTCCTGTTGGATCCGAATATCCTGTCGGGTTATTCTGTACATATGAATACCGATTCCAACTTTGCGGATTTGTCTGGTCCGGAATGATGGTATCCGGCTGTAAAAAGTGGTTCAGATAAGGCGAATTCCCGCCCCTATCGAGTATAAAAAAATCCTTGGAATCAAAACGGCCGAAACGGAACAACTTCTCTGCGAGATCAAAAAGAAAAATAAATTGTTAAGGTACTACTATCCCTAATCCATTTGCCCCACTTCTGTGTATCAACGCCCTTTATTTCATAAGGCGAATCCTGCCGTTTTCAAGGTACAAAAAATTATTAAGGTGCATAGGAACTTAACTCACACCAACAGGATTATTTTCAGATGGCTGGTCTTTTTGTATCAAGTCTTTTGGCAATTTGATGATAAACATCTTCTGGTTTGAAACCGGCGAATCTCCCTGTAAAACCTGGAAAGTGAATGGTGATTTTTTCAACCCTTCCATCATTTAATTGGTGTTCAAGAACAATGCTAGGAACTGTTACAAGAGAAATACCAGGAAGATACTTCACCCTTACAATCTTGTCGTAGAATATCGCCCCTTCAAAACGTTTAGGGCCAAGAGGCAATAACCTTTTTCCAATAATTCGGCGGTCGGTAACAATTAATATTGAGAAAGGCTTGTATGGAATTGCATTAATGAATTCCTCTTCAGGCAATTTTTCATCTTGGTTGAGATATCTATTCATACCAGCATCAGTCCGTTTGTTATTTTGGCCACAGAAGAACAACCACATCGCCACTATTTATTTGATCTGTGGATGTTATAGAAATGCCAACACTTACATAATTATTCAGGTTACCAAAAACTCGACTACTATCATAAACAATAGAAGCGCCAGTAGTAAGTACATCTGTACCTTCTCCTACAAGATAGCCAATAGGGCCCGTTGTCGCACCACCCACGATCTTTACCAATCCCGCTCCACCAGCGTCTCCAGCCGTAAAAATCACATCTTGGTTCACAGTGACCATATAGGGCAAAGATGGATCGGATCTCTCGAATATGTAGCTGTCTCCTCCAAATGCACTAGATAAATATGTAATGCCTACATCTGCTAATGCTGCTGCATCTTCATCGCCTGGTAGTACATCGAAAATTGTAGCCATCTCGCCAATATCAAACAAAAACCCTGCTATACCAAAACCATTCCCCAATCTTATCGCCCAGTTTGGTCTTTGAAGCGTTGACTTGCTGCCTTCTGGCATAATGACTAGAACCAACGTATGATTAGATACTCTTATAACGGTAGGTCCCATTTCATCTCCATCACCAATATTAGTATCGCTTTCATTACCAGCACCTAGGCCGCCACTTGCATCTCCACGAAGATCGTCATCAGGATCTCTACCTCGGCAGGCTGAACCGCTACAGTTAGCAGCGGTGGTTATCTGTTTATGCACCCTACCCATACAGTCTATTTCTTCCCCATCACCACATGGGCGATGTCCGCTTGGGTCACTAAAGTTGACCGTCCGATTCGTGACATAACTATACCGGTTCCAACTCTGCGGATTAGATATATCAGGAATAACCGTATCCGGCTGCAAAAAGTGGTTAAGATAAGGCGAATTTTCTCACATCAATTCAAGATCTATTAAACGATGAAAAAACAAGTTTTCAAAGTGCAAG
>DATNQK010000106.1:0-4904 GCA_036704065.1 Stenomitos sp. | reverse complement strand
GTTTTTTGGTTTCTCAGCAGTTGCTTGAGCTCTGCTTCGCTTTCGGCAATATCTAGCTTGTAGACGCCTGGCATTCATCTTTACCGAACCCTTCATTCTCCTTGTATCATCTGTAGCCTTAAATTGGCGAATTGGTATTAGTTGGGGATGTACGGCTTTGTATCGGCAGTATCGAAGCAGGATATTTAAAGCGCGCAAAGCTCAATTAGAACGACTATGGCAAATCGCCACTGCAGAGCCAGGTTCTAGCCCTATGAGTTCAGTATCACTTCAAGAGACCGTTCTTCTATTAGAAGATCTTTGGAAGCGAAGCCCTCATCCAGATTCTTAGAATGCATTAATACATTGGGAAGTATTGCAGCCCAAACTACTAGCTTCGTGCAACGCCTATAGATAAAACAGAGCGCATCAATTGACCAAGTCAGCTCATCCAGTAACGCTCTTCAGGACTGATGTTGTGGAATTGAAGTCGTAGTAAACACCTTGGGGGCACTATGCTAGGAACTCCTAATATGGCTCCGATGACAGTGCTTTTCAAGCTATAAAGCGCAAGCGCAATGAATGTCTGATGCTTGCCTGAGATAGGTTATGCCTCCTTCTCTTTAATTTTTGGAGAACGGCTTCTATGACAAGTAGGAGATGAAAAAGTACCTATTCCTTGCCAAACCTAGCTTTTTCCGTACAACTAACCTATATTGATTTTTGTACCTATATCTAAAAACCTATGCCTCGCGGAGGAAAACGCTCAGGTTCCGGTCGCCCTAAGGGGAGCGGTAAGTATAGTGAACCCACCCGTGCCATTCGCTTACCCATTAGCTGGATTGAACAAATTGAGCAGTGGCAAGCGCGATCGCAGGAACAATCTGTCGAGTCTGTCCTCCTACCCTTGCGATCGCTCAAGTGTGCGCTACCCATGTACATGGACGCCGTCGCGGCTGGAACCCCCACCCCTGCCGAAGACTACATCGAAGGCAAAATCGACCTCAATCGTCACCTGATCAAAAACCCTACCGCCACCTTTTTAGTCAGGGCTACAGGCAACTCCATGATTGATGCAGGCATTCACTCCGGCGATGTATTGGTGGTGGATCGCTCGCTATCCCCGACAGAAGGACGAATTGTGATTGCCGTCCTCAATGGTGAACTGACCGTTAAGCGCATTCACTACAACCAGCAAAACGTCTATCTGTTGCCCGAAAACCCAACTTATCCGGCGATCGCCGTTTCAGAAGAGATGGAGCTCCAAGTGTGGGGCGTTGTTACCAATGTGATTCATCCAGTTTAAAGACAGGAGCACGCTTTTGATTTTTTTTGATATCTGTACAAAAAACAAAAAAAGCGATATCTTTTTATCACTGAACCTCAGTTGTCTTGCTTAAGGAGACCCCATGACCTCCATTCAACTGCCAAAATTTACCTCGCATCCGGAATGTGCCGCTGGTCTTATCACTTGCGAAGATGCCCAGTTTTTAATTGCTCAAGGCTGGCTCACCCTAGAAGGCGCACAGTACTTATTGCCAAAGACAGCATGGCATCAGCCGACCTGTCTCTCGCCCAACTAGGTGCCTACGCTTGAGGGAGACGCGAGGGGCGTATTAGAAGCGAAGCCGATATTCAAGAATGCCAACTGCATCTCCTTGGAAGTTAACCGAGCCGCGAGCGCGTAATTGGTCTGTGATGTCGTAGCTGACATTGAACTGGGGGAGTTCATTGGGGCTCGTCACAACTTGCAGTAAAGACAGCGATAAGCGATCGGTGACGTCATATCCAAACTCGGCACCCAGTTCCAAGACCGTGCTGCTTTTATCTTCGGTGGGTGTTAAGAGGGGGAACAACCGGAACGTCGCACGACTCCCTAGGACATCATCGACGACGCTCTGCACCCGGTTAAAGAACGCAGACCCCGCTAGGTTGACTAACGCCCCTTGGGTATCTCCGCTGGCCAAAGACTGAGAAACACCGCCGCTCAGCAGTGCCAAAATTTCAGTCGGTGTGCGACTTGGGGTGCTGCTGAGTTCCAATACATCGTTAAACCGCGTGCTCAGTTGGCTGGCTCGGCCACGCAGGGTTGCACGTACCCGAACCGATTCGATAGATCCTAGGCTTCCGGCTTGAATATCAGCAAACTCGTTGAGGTTAGTTTTGCGACCCACTGCGGTTTCTGTGACGGTGGTGCGCAGGCTGAGGTTGAGATAGGGGTCTAGGCCGTAGGCTGGTGTAAACTGCGCGTAGTTATTTTGGCGCTGATCCACACGGAACAGGGTGGTAAACAGGTAGACGTTGCCTTTTTCAAACTTGACAACTCCGTTGGGGCGTGGTGCATTTAAGGTTCCATCCAAATCCACCTGGCCAGAGGCCACGAAGCTAAGGATAGGGGGTTGCAGAATCCGCACATTCTCTCCAAGACGGACTTGCAAGTCTTGAAAATCTACGGACATGTTGCCGCTGTCGGCTGTCCCTGGAACAGTGTTGGCTGATTCTAAAGCAGTGGCCTCAGCCAATAACACTTCGCCATTTTGTAGCGCAATAAACCCGATGAGGTTGGGGCTAGTGGCACTGCCCGTAACGCTTAGGTTGCCATTGGCTTGCCCTCGATACAAGCCTTTGACGTTTAGTGCTGTGTTGTTGAGGGAGACTACGAGCGGTTCTTTGACGCGCAGGGCATCGTTGAAGATGGGCAGGTTGCCTTCTGCGCTTAATTCCCCTTGGTTATAGCGTCCTGTTAAGGATTTCACCATAATCCGATCGCTGTCGAAGCGGACTGTACCGTTGACCGCAGTTAACGGATCGGCAAGGGTGGGTGATCGCAGGGTTGCGTCTTGGAGGGTTAAGGCCCCGTTCAGGATGGGCTTATCTGAGGTGCCGTTCACCTGTAATGCCAGATCGCCTTTGCCATCCACCCAAGACACCTGATCCGTGAATAAATTGACCAAAGAGAGACCCTGATCTTTGACGGACATGGCAATGTCCACCTCGCGGCTGTTGGGTTGTACCGCAGAAAACGGTAGGGCATAAGGCACACTGCCACGAATGCGAATGGGTTCGGGAGAGCCGATATTGGCTTCACCACCGAAGGCTAAGCGTGCGCCCTGGTAGTCGAATTGTGCAGTTGCTTGTTGAATCGCGGCGCGGTTCAGCGTGCCTTGATTCAGGCTGAATTGTCCTTCCACACTGGGATTATCCCAGCGACCTGCCAATGTGGCTGTGCCATTGAGCTGACCTGTAAGATTGACGGGTAGCTCCAGCAAATCCGCTATGGTCTCGACGGGAAATTGGTTAAGCACTAACTGGCCTGACTGTTGAGGCCCGCCAATGCGTCCATTGAAGGACGCTGCACTGGTGCCATAGCGGAGGGTGAGGGGTTCAAAGTTAATGCCCGATGGGCTGAGGTTGCCTTTGGCAATGAATTGATCGAACCGATAGGGGTCTAAATCCCAGTTTTGGCCCTGCAGGTCAAACGTCGCGTTGACGCCAGCCTGCAAGGATCCCGAAAATTGGATTGCGCCTGCCAGTGTTCCGGTGAGTTTTTGCCAGTCTGGAATAAGTTCGCTTCCCCCTTGTTTTTCTTTAACTTGTTCCAGAAGGGCATCCACTTCTGAGAGACGCTGTAGCTGTTGCCATAGCGGGACTTGTTGCATATTGACAGGCACAGTTCCCACATCTTGGGCTCGCCCTTGAACTGTACCGTCCGCTGCGCTGGGGCCTAACGAGAGCTGCAACGACTTCGCAACTGCAATTAAATCTTCTACCTGCGCTTGGGCAATCAGGAGCCGACCCGTGACTTGCGGGTTTGCAAAATTGCTTAGGGTGGCATCCAGTTGATACTGGTTTTTGCCTTGTACCAGTCGCCCTTCGCTCAGGGTGCCTACGCCATTGGCATAGCGGATTTGGCCTGTGAAGCGATCGCCAAGGAATCGACCCAGACCGGGCCGCTCCACTGTAAAAGATCCTGCGGTTTCCCAGGTGGGTAGGTTCATGGCGATGGTGCCTGACGCAACACCGGACACAGGTTTGAGGTTCGGTGTTAACTGTGGCGGGATGAGCTGCGGGAATGAATTCAGGGCTAACAGTGGTACGTCGGTAAAGGTCGCGTCGAAGCGATCTGGAGTTGTGCGACGGCCAATGATGGTGCTTTGATCTCTTCGGATATCCAGGCTAATGGGTCGCTGCTGTGCATCGAGTGCAACCTGAATGCGATCGCGAGTGCCACCTAAGTTCAGTGCTAACCCCTGGACGGTATCGTAATTGAAGGTTCCCACCAAAAAGGGTTCAAACTCTAAATTGGAAACCCGCAACTGATCGACCTCCAACTGGCTCGTCAGCACGGGCGCACTCACCGTACCTGTGAGTCTGCCATTTAAGCCTGCCAATCCATACAGCGGATTTTGCGTGAGTCCTGGTGCAGCTAGTCGGTTGATCTGATAATTGCGAGCCAACACATTCAGGTCGAGCGTGGTCAGGGAGGGGCCTTGAGGCCCTTCTAATTCAGCCCCGACCTTCCCTTGGGCAAGGAAGTTGGGAGCAGTGGCCCGATCCACTAAAATTTGGCGTCCATCCCAGCGGATTTTGGCGTTCAAGGGATCTTGGAGTACCGACAATCCCTGAGAAAACTTGACTGAGCCTTGGGCGCGCGCTGTTTTGGCCCCAAACCCAGCTAAAGGCCCGGTCACTGCCAGTCGACCCGATAAGGTGCCACGCAACTCATCACTATACTCGGTGAGGGTTAAGCCCGGTAGTGTGGCATCGACATTGACACGACCGTCTGCGACCACGCCATCCAGACGCAGTGGCCCACCTTTGATTTGGGCCACCACATTTTGCAAAAAGGTTTTGCCCTGATGAACCAGGGCATTGCCCACGGTTGGGTATGTGCCATTAGGGGCCTCAAACCGAACGGCTGTTCG
>DATNQK010000105.1:0-6313 GCA_036704065.1 Stenomitos sp. | reverse complement strand
CCAGGTCGGCCAAGTCCAACAGGCGCTCGATCTTTTAGCAGAAGGCGCAACGGTGCCGTTTATTGCGCGCTACCGTAAAGAGCGCACAGGCGAAATGGACGAAATCCAACTGCGCCAACTCTCGGAACGTTTCGCTTACCTCACGGAGCTAGAAGATCGCAAACGGACTATTCTTGCAGAAATTGAGCAGCAGGGTAAGCTCACCGACGCACTACGCGCCACTATTGAAAGCTGTTTAAAGAAAACCGATCTTGAAGATCTTTACCTGCCCTACAAACCCAAACGCCGCACTCGCGCTGCGATCGCCCGCGAAAAAGGTTTAGAACCACTGGCCCTACTCATTGCGTCCCTCAATCAGCCCCAAGCTCCGAAGCAATCCCTGACAGACGCCGCTGCCCAATACCTCAACCCAGAACAGGGCATTACCACCCCTCAAGAAGCCCTGAAGGGAGCCGCCGATATTTTGGCCGAAGGCATTGCCGAACAAGCCGATCTGCGCGCCGATTTACGTCAATACATTCTGCAAAACGGTTTGTTTACCTCGCGGGTGAAAGGCGACCAACCGGAGGGCACCACGAAGTACGAAATGTACCGTAACTTCCAAGCCAAAATCACTCAAATTGCCTCCCATAACCTATTGGCGCTGTATCGCGGTGAAGCCGAAGAGGTTTTGCAAGTCGACATTGAATTTGAGGGCGATCGCCTGCTCTCCCACATTGCCGACCGCGAAATTCGGACGAAGCATGGCGAAGTGCGACAGTTTTATAAAGACGTGATCAAAGATGCCTTTAACCGGCTGATTAAACCGTCCCTGCTCAACGATATCCGCACCGAAGCCAAACAAGCTGCGGATGCCGCTTCAATTGAAACCTTTGAAACCAACCTGCGCCATTTGTTACTTTCTAGCCCCGCCGGGATGAAGCCCACCCTCGGCGTCGATCCAGGGTTTCGCACGGGGTGCAAAGTGGCTGCCCTTGACCCCACAGGTCAATTTTTAGAGTATCAGGCTATTTTTCCGCACCAATCTGCAGCACAACGAGAGGCTGCAGCGCGGACCCTACACCGCATGATTGAGCAGCACCACGTTGAACTGATCGCCATCGGCAATGGTACCGCGAGCCGCGAAACGGATGTATTTGTGGGGGAAGTACTGCAAACCTTAGAGCGTAAACCCATTAAGGTCATTGTTAGTGAGGCAGGTGCATCGGTGTATTCTGCCAGCGAAGTGGCGATCGCCGAATTTCCAGACTTGGACGTGACGGTACGGGGAGCCATCAGCATTGCCCGTCGCTTGCAAGACCCCTTAGCCGAATTGGTGAAAATTGATCCCAAGTCCATTGGCGTAGGCCAATATCAGCACGATGTAGATCAAAAATTGCTGAAGCGGAAGCTAGACGAAACCGTTGAAAGCTGTGTTAACCACGTAGGCGTTGATTTAAATACGGCCTCTAAAGAGCTGCTAACCTTTGTCTCTGGTATTACGGGGGCGATCGCCAACAATATCGTGGCCTATCGCAACCAAAACGGTGCATTCAAGCGACGGCAAGACTTGCTAAAAGTGGCCAAACTCGGCCCCAAAGCCTTTGAACAAGCAGCAGGATTCCTGCGCATCCGCAATGGCAAGCACCCCTTGGACAACACCGCCGTCCACCCCGAAAGCTATGCCATTGTGGAACGCATGGCCCAAGACCTTGACGTGCCCCTCGTCAATATTGCCCAAATTCCAGAACGGCTCAAAGGCAAATCACTCCAGCCTTACCTTACGTCCAACGTGGGCGAACCGACCCTGCGCGACATTTTGCGCGAACTGGAAAAGCCAGGCCGCGATCCTCGCGAGCAATTCCAATATGCGACCTTTCAAGCTCATATCACCACCCTTGCTGATTTAAAGGTAGGGATGCGTTTAGAAGGTGTGGTTACGAACGTGGCTAACTTCGGTGCTTTTGTAGATATCGGCGTTCATCAAGACGGCCTAGTGCATGTGTCTCAACTGGCGGATCGGTTTGTATCGGACCCCAAACAAGTGGTCAAAGTCGGTCAAGTGGTACAGGTTACGGTGTTAGAGGTGAACGAATCTCTCAAACGCATCAGCTTATCGATGCGCACTACATCTACAGAGGGCGATCGCCCCACTGCTGCCACGCGTCCCTCATCATCCCAACCCCGCAAATCGGCTCCTACCTCAAGCAACCCCACCCTAGAAGACCTCAAGGCTAAATTCGGTAAGCGCCCTCGGTAGGAGCAGAGCCACCACAACAACGGCATTTCTGGGGTATTAAATGTAGGCTATTGCACTTGCAAAGTGCATAGATTTTGTTTTATTCATGGGTTGACGCATTCGCGTCGCCCTATCCCTTACCAGCGTGCAGACTATGGCTCGAACTCCCTCCACGATGTTGCCCCTTGGCACCGTTGCACCGGACTTTGCCCTAACCGATGTCACCACCAACGCGTCTGTTTCCCTCAGCACGTTTGCCCAATCCAAAGGCTTGCTCGTGATCTTTCTATGCCAGCATTGTCCTTTCGTCAAACACATTAAACCCGAACTGGCAAAATTAGGCCATGATTACGTACCCCAAGGGCTAGGCATTGTCGGCATCAGCTCCAACGATGTCGAAAACTACCCCCAAGATTCGCCGGAGCATCTGAAGGCCATGGTTGAGGAACTGAACCTCAACTATCCCATTTGCCTCGACGAAACCCAGGAAATCGCCAAAGCGTATCAGGCCGCCTGCACCCCAGACTTTTTCCTGTTCGATAGCTCAATGCACCTTGTCTATCGCGGTCAATTAGACAGCAGCCGACCTGGTAATGACGAACCTGTCACGGGTGCCGACCTGCGAGCCGCCATTGAAGCCATCCTCAGCGGTCAGCCCGTCAGCGCCGACCAAAAACCGAGCATTGGCTGCAACATCAAGTGGAAGCCTGGTAACGCACCCGCTTACTAAAACCCAAAACTTAACCCCATACCCCCGCATGGAGGGTATGGGGCAAAAAATCTACAACAGCCGAGAATCCCTTAAGCGAGTAGAACGCCTAAAGGTTTAGCAGTAAGCCGATAACTCTACAGGGACGGACTGAACGTGCCAAATGTCCTCGCAATAATCTTGAATTGAGCGGTCGGAAGAAAACTTACCCATCCGCACCGCATTCAAAATCGACATTCTTGTCCAGTGTTCATGATCGCGGTAAGCTAGCCCCACCTCGTCTTGGCACTGTACATAGGCAGCAAAGTCTGCAAGCGCCAAATATGGATCTTGATAGAGCAGCATATCCAAGAAGGGCTTGAAGATTTCGGTATCGCCGTGGGTGAAAAATCCTGAGGCAATGCGATCAATGGCTAACTTCAGTTCTGGTTGGCTGTTGTAGTAATCCATTGGGTTATAGCCGCGTTCTCGTAAGCTATAAACTTCTGCGGCCGTCAATCCAAATAAGAAGAAGTTCTCTGCACCCACTTCTTCACGGATCTCTACGTTTGCCCCGTCTAAGGTGCCAATCGTAAGTGCGCCATTGAGGGCAAATTTCATGTTGCCAGTCCCAGACGCCTCTTTCCCAGCGGTGGAAATTTGCTCGGAAAGGTCTGCCGCAGGATATACGCGTTGAGCAAGTTTCACGTTGTAATTTTTTAAGAACACAACCTTCAAGCGACCACGTACATCGGGATCGCGGTTCACGATATCGCCGACGGCGTTGATCAGTTTAATGATCAGTTTCGCCATGTAGTAACCAGGGGCCGCCTTACCACCAAACAGGAAGGTGCGAGGGGTGATCTCAACGTCAGGGTTGGCTTTAATCCGGTTGTAGAGCGCAATGATATGCAATACGTTTAAGTGCTGCCGTTTATATTCGTGAATCCGCTTGGCCTGAATGTCATACATCGAGGTGGGATCTACGGTGATGCCGTATTGATTTTGAATATAAACGGCCAGTTCTTGCTTGCGATCTTGCTTGATTTGCCGCCACTGCTGCCGGAATGCTGCATCGTCCACAAAGGGTTCGAGCTTGGAGAGTTCATCGAGATTTTTGGGCCAGTGGTCCCCAATTTTTTCGGTAATCAGCTTCGCCAGCGGCTGGTTGCTGAGGATCATGAACCGGCGTGGCGTCACCCCATTGGTCTTATTGCTGAACTTCTGGGGATACATTTCATAAAAGTCCTTGAGAACATCGGACTTGAGTAGCTCGGTGTGAAGTGCTGCCACACCATTGATGGCATGGCTCCCCACACAGGCTAAATGGGCCATCCGCACATAGCGTCCACCTGATTCGTCGATCAGCGACATGCGGCGAATGCGATCTTCTTCATCGGGGAAACGCAACCGCACTTCATCCAAAAAGCGCATGTTGATTTCGTAAATAATTTCTAGATGGCGTGGCAAAATTTGGGCAAATAGGTCCACGGGCCATCGCTCTAACGCTTCAGGCATCAAGGTATGGTTGGTGTAGGCCAGGGATTGCTGGGTAATATGCCACGCTTGATCCCAAGCCAGGTCATTTTCATCAATTAACAATCGCATCAACTCAGCCACGGTGATGGCAGGGTGGGTGTCGTTGAGCTGCACGGCAAACTTATCGTGGAAGCGCTCTACCGGAATCTTTTGCTGGGTCAGAATGCGCAGCATGTCCTGGAGCGAACAGGAGACAAAGAAGATCTGCTGAGTCAGGCGTAGCAGCTTGCCTTGAGATGCGTCGTCGTTGGGGTAGAGAACTTTAGAAATGTTCTCGGAGAAGACCTTCTCATGGACTGCGCCTAAGTAATCCCCAGAATTGAATGCGCCAAAATCGAAGGATTCTGGGGCTTGAGCTGTCCAAAGGCGCAAGGTGTTTGCTGAATTTGTGTGATAGCCCAAGATGGGTGTGTCGTAGGGAATTCCCCGCAGCACTTGATGAGGCACCCACTGCACATGCTTTTTACCTTGATTGTCTGTGTAGTGTTCGGTATGGCCACCAATCTTCACCGACACTGCCCATTCAGGACGTGGAATTTCCCAGGGGTTGCCTGCCCGCAGCCATTTATCGGTAAGCTCAATCTGCCAACCATCCCGAATGTCTTGGGCAAAGATCCCAAACTCGTAGCGAATCCCATAACCGATGCTGGGAATTTCTAAGGTCGCTAGGGAATCGAGATAGCACGCCGCCAACCGTCCCAAACCGCCATTGCCCAGGCCCGGTTCTTCTTCTTGTTCTAGTAAGGCATCAAAGTCTAGGCCCATTTCCGTCATGGCCTGTTTGGTTTGGTCATAGATACCTAGGTTAATTAAGTTGTTACCCAATTGCGGCCCAATCAGAAATTCAGCCGAGAGGTACGCTACTGTTCGTGATCCTTTAGCGGTATAAGTCGCTGCGGTGTTGATCCAGCGTTGCAACATGCGATCGCGAACCGTATAGGCCAATGCCTGGTAATAATCGTTCGCAGAGGCTAGGGCCGGAAATTTACCCAACACATAGAATAAATTATCTAGAAACGAGCGCTTTAGCGTATCTGCGCTCAACCCCGTCCGGCTAAGGTCGCAGGTCATTGTCTCAATGGCGAGGTTAGAGGCAGCTTGCATGTATCCAATCCTTTACAAAGAAAGCGTCCGAAATGCCCGAATCTGATATCGGCGTATGTCAACTTTAGGCCAGCCAGCGGTAAACCGACCAGTGAAAAACCTTAATCTTAAGTTAAGAGAGATTTAGCTTTTTGCGCTTAGGTTTGAGTCAGATTGAACGGTTCACAGCGATTAATGCGGTAGTTAACCTTGGGGATCAGCGACTGTACGGTCGTTCGTGCTCATACCCCACTTGTGCCCAGAGGCTTGTGCTGGTTGCATATTAATGTCAGCTTTTCATACTCTTTTCGCGAAAATCGTTACCACCGACACCAAACAGGGTCAATGCTGGGAAGGTGAGGGCTATAACTCGCTCGTTAGAACCAAAACGCGTTGTTTGGGCTTGCGTTGAGGAGGTGCAACGGCTTCCCGAGAAATCCGCATAAACCGCACCGATTGCAACTGTTTAGCTTGATCTAAGGAGAGGTTCACTTGGCCATCGGCCTGTGTTGAGTTAAAGCGACCGCAGAGGACTTTGGCTTGGGGTGTAAAGGCCCACAGGTGATAAGCTTCTCCCTTCGGAAGCGGCGGCAGTTTGTGCATCACGATAACGGCATGGCCGCCTTGCACATCCAGCAAGACCCTGCCCGATGCACCTAAAGCCGCAGGAGTGGCTTTCATGCTAAAGACTTCAGTCTGGGCATTTTGTAACGCTGCGAGGGCTGTGTTTTGTAATGCGACTTTACGGTGGAGAAAAACGTTGTCTAGGCCAAGCCCTAATGAAA
>DATNQK010000104.1:0-5040 GCA_036704065.1 Stenomitos sp. | reverse complement strand
ACACCTTCCTCCGGTTTGTCACCGGCAGTCTCTCTAGAGTGCCCAACTGAATGCTGGCAACTAAAAACGTGGGTTGCGCTCGTTGCGGGACTTAACCCAACATCTCACGACACGAGCTGACGACAGCCATGCACCACCTGTCTCTCGGTTCCCGAAGGCACCCCCTCCTTTCAGAAGGGTTCCGAGGATGTCAAGCCTTGGTAAGGTTCTTCGCGTTGCATCGAATTAAACCACATACTCCACCGCTTGTGCGGGCCCCCGTCAATTCCTTTGAGTTTCACACTTGCGTGCGTACTCCCCAGGCGGACAACTTAACGCGTTGGCTACGGCACGGCTCGGGTCGATACGAACCACACCTAATTGTCATCGTTTACAGCTAGGACTACAGGGGTATCTAATCCCTTTCGCTCCCCTAGCTTTCGTCCCTCAGTGTCAGTGCAGACCCAGTCAGGCGCTTTCGCCACTGGTGTTCTTCCCGATATCTACGCATTTCACCGCTACACCGGGAATTCCCCTGACCCCTATCGCACTCTAGCTCATCAGTTTCCATCGCCCGTATGCGGTTAAGCCGCACGCTTTGACAACAGACTTGATAAGCCACCTACGGACGCTTTACGCCCAATAATTCCGGATAACGCTTGCATCCCCCGTATTACCGCGGCTGCTGGCACGGAGTTAGCCGATGCTGATTCATTAGGTACCGTCAGTTCTTCTTCCCTAATAAAAGTGGTTTACACTCCAAAAAGCGTCCTCCCACACGCGGTATTGCTCCGTCAGGCTTTCGCCCATTGCGGAAAATTCCCCACTGCTGCCTCCCGTAGGAGTCTGGACCGTGTCTCAGTTCCAGTGTGACTGGTCATCCTCTCAGACCAGTTACAGATCGTCGCCTTGGTAAGCCGTTACCCTACCAACTAGCTAATCTGACGCGAGCCAATCTATCGACGATAAATCTTTCACCCGTAGGCACATTCGGTATTAGCAGTCGTTTCCAACTGTTGTCCCCAATCGATAGGCATGTTCTCACGCGTTACTCACCCGTCCGCCACTAGGGACCGAAGTCCCCCGTTCGACTTGCATGTGTTAAGCATACCGCCAGCGTTCATCCTGAGCCAGGATCAAACTCTCCATGTTGTAGTTTGAATGGCTCCGAAACTTCTCGTTCCGGAAAATTTTTGTTTTTGTCTTAGTCTTTGAGCTAACTCAATAGACTGAAAACTTTGACGAGAGCTGAATGCTTATTTTGGCTTTCAAACTTATTAATTTGTCTAGGTTCGTGTGTCGGACTTCATTTTCCGACGCTTTCCCACTATAACACAGGAGAATTGCCTTGGCAAGAAGAATCAAACTTTAAATATTGGTTTACACCATGTATAGAATTTGACTTTCCTTTGAACGCCAAATATAGCGTCCCCCGGTCATATTTCCTACAATAGCGCATTGGCTTCTGTAAGGGTGGAAAGTCAATATATCTCTTTAGAAGTACTTTTTGCAACCCCAATCAAAGAATTAATGTGCTCAACGTTCACTTACCTTCCAATTTTCATGGGTTTGACTGACCAAAATATTTGTAAAGGCGAGAGTCATTGCCATCTCATGACTATCTTTAGCTAGGGCGTTGCCTGAATATTTGTAAAAAGCTGCGATCGCGATGGACAGATTACTCAGAGCGGTTGTGCAGTCTAGTAAATTGCAGAGGGTTGCAGTTCGAGTTTGTAGCACATCTCTCAGTCAATACAAGAGATTTGTATGGGAAAAGGTTTTGGATATAGGGAAGGGACGATCGCAGCAACACAATTAAAATGCTGGGACGAGAAGCAGAGACATGCTCAGAGAGCGAGATCGAATCCGCTAAACCAAAGTTACAACCAGTCAGTTTAAAAATTCGTCATGGATCGATCGCGCATTGGAGAAAATGTCCTGGTACACTGAAACTCACTCTAAAGATGTGCCAGACAACGCACCACGCATACACTTGCGTTGTGTCTAGCTCAAAGCAATATGTTGAGGTCAGAATTATGTTTTAGAAGCCTAAAAACCAAAAATTCCCCACCGCTGGCGCAGAGAGGAATTTCGGGTGCATATGTCTTTAAGTATCCGAAAGAGAACGCCAGCTTGAAAGCATTAGACCCGCTGAATAGCTAGGTTCCCCGACCTCGAAAAGAGCCATGCATTACACCTAGTTCGAGGACTCCCCCTCAACCCCCATTACAAGATTGCGAGAGCTCGATCTAATGGATGAGATGTGTGATGCTTCTTATTATGCCTCATTTATTTCACATGGCAATAGCTTCCATTTCATGTTTTTGAGGCATTGAAGCACATCTCTCATCCGTCCCAACCATCTTGGGACAAAGAGCAACGGAATTCTGACTACAACTTTCACAGTCATTGGCATCATTCCTTGCTCTCCATCTAAGGGATAGAGAGATTATGGTAACTTCTACTTCTTCAACGTACCCATCCAGAAAATTTCTAACGACTAAGGGCAACTATCCTTGTCAAATCTGCGGCGATATCAAAGGGAAATGTCGGCAGATTGATGAACTGCATTTGTGTATGAGTGTTCTTGATGTTAGTAGCACTCCACCTGGCTTTAAGTTTGTTGGTTTCACTAAAGATCATCTATGGGGTAAGTTTGTCGCGGCTTCAGGGAATACCGACTCGTGGAATCTGAAAGTTCACTGGCAAAGCTACCGAGATCGGAAGCGAAAGCGAAAAGAACAAGAAGCACAGAAACAGGCTCAAGCACTGAGTGTTGAAACACGAGACGTTTACTATCGCCAATTGCTCAAACAACTGGTACTCCATCCAGTGGATCACTTGGAGTTGCACTGCCGAGGCTTAACAGATGCTCAGATTGAAGCGTGGGGGGTGAAATCGGTTAAACAATGGCAAAAGCTAGATCGCGCACTGCCGATCGCTTTGCCTGGCGTTGGTTTAGATGGATTGAGTCTGAATTGCCAGGATGGATATCTTTGCCCGATTTACGATGTGCAGGGATATCTGGTTGGGTTCCAACTGCGATTGAGAAATGCTAAGGATAGTGGGCGTTACCGTTGGCTAACCAGTCTCACGCAAAGACGACCTGATGGATCGACGCCACATTTACCCAATGGAGAACTGCCACTTGCTGTACATCGCCCTAAACAACGGGTAAAAGGTGCGATCGCACTGGTTGAAGGCGTTGGAGCCAAACCGTTTATTACTGCTGAACACCAAGGACGAGTGGTAGTAGGAGCTGCGGGTGGACAGTTTGCTAGCAGTCCTCAAACCTTGAAGCTCACGATCGAAACGTTGGCACGGGAGCTAGAAACGCAAACGATCGAGTTCTACCCAGATGCTGGGGCGATCAACAATCGGCACGTGATGCGGCAGTATCGATCGACCTGGAAACTCCTGGAACAGTGGGGCTATGAGATTCAAGTCGCTTGGTGGGGACAGCTCACGAAGGACAGTCCTGATATTGATGAACTCGACGATCGATCGACCATTCAATGGCTTTCCATTGAACAATTTGAAGGTTTGGCTCAGCCAACCTTTGATTGGTTAGAGCGGATTCAACGCACCCTGCGAAAAAGACAGCAACCGATTGAGGCTGCGATCGCGCTGCGAGCATTGTTAGGAGAGAGGGAAGTCTCGAAATATGAGGCGGGGCAACGCCTTTCCATTTGGAAAACTGCGCTCGATCGTGGCTACCGCTATATTCTCGACATGTCACCCCCGGGGTCTGGCAAATCCTACGATGCCGGTCAGGTAGAACCTATCACCTTCGGGATCAAGCAAGTTATCTATGCTTCTGACCAACATCGCAATCCTACTGTCTCCACACTCAAGCAAGAGAATGGTTGGGTTGATCTTGAAGCTCGTCATGGGGGACTGGTACAGGAAAGCACACAAGGCGGGAGCTTGCGCCTCAAACGGATGAGCCGACAAGAAACGCCAACCTTACCTGCCAACTGTAGCCGCCAGCATTTGCTCAATACCCTCCGACTCAAACATGTCCACAACACGAATACGGCTTCGCTCATTTGCAACACTTGTCCTCTCAAAGAACCTTGCACCCATGCCACTGGTTCTGGTTACGGATTTCTTCACCAACGGCAAGCGGCGCTGTCTTCTTCCAAACTCCGGGCACATCTCGACAGCTTGCCCGACCCGATCGATTACTCATTCAGCAACACGCTGCTTTTGATTGATGAACCAGGGCAAAATTTTCGCATCAAACAGGACATAACTGTCACGTTGCAAGATTTGGAGCAAACAAGTCTTAGGCTGATGGAATTTCCATCGTTCTTTCAGGCTCTCCAGCCGCTCTTGACGGAACTGATTCCTTTGCTGAATGGCTCGATCAAACAAGGGAAGTTTGGCATTGCTCATAAAGAGTTGGTTGAACAACTTCCCCAAACCACGATCGACCTAGAAGCCCTGACACGCGTCTTGAGTCCGGATATGAGCTTTCTCAACTCAACCGCAGCCTATGACGTAGATTTGGCAGATCTTCCTCGTGAGTTGCGTAAGGCGTTTTCTAAAGGCGATACAGAACTAGCGGATCTCGCTAAGCAACGGGTATTGAAACAGTGGCTTCCTGATCTGCTGCAAATTTTGAATGGAGCTAGACCTGGTGCCTCCTTACGGTTGGGTTATGACGGAATCACTCTCAGCCTCCCTGATCCCCGACATCGATCGTTGATGAGATCGGCTAAAGCGACAGTTTTTCTTGATGCTACTCTGAATCCGGTAGACTTAGCGCTCAAGCTCGGTTGCTCAGTCAAGGAAATCTTTGTCTGTCAACAATCGGTACCCGAACCGCAAAATCTCACCCTCATTCAAGTGACCGATCTCGGAAGAATGGGAATGCAACGAGGTGCTGATCAACAACGTCGTGCAGCCGAAATTGTGGCGCATTACCAACAGCAAAAGACGACAACCAAGGTAATCGACTTTAAGAAATTTGCCGGTGAAGACACTGGCTATTGGTGGCGTGATAGTCGGGGCGTCAACGACTTTGAGCATACGAACCGTTTAATCCTAATCGGTACG
>DATNQK010000103.1:0-4003 GCA_036704065.1 Stenomitos sp. | reverse complement strand
TCTTACAATTAAAGTAGTGTCTGCCAGCTCAAGCTGAAGCCATGAATTATGTTAGTGATTCTGACTCGGAACCAACTCCTAACGCCCCAAGCAGTCTGTCCAAGCTGCCTGTTATCAAATCAGCAGGGAGAACCTCGATGGCAACAGGGTCAACTCTCCTGCGGTCAGCGTGAGCGGGAACAGTGTCCACCTCATCCCTCTCATTTTCGCTGTACGATGGGGTTTCGGCTAATGAATATAGAAGAGTCAGCTTCGAGTTAAGGGAATCACACCTCGGCTTCAAGAAACCCTTAGCAGATGGCTCATGAATGGCAGATTGTCCGTGCGGGGGATGCAGGGATCACTTTAATTCGCAACACACTCTAGGTTAGAGAGGGGGCATTAAAGGGTTGGATAAAGTTGGACGCGCTGACCAGCAGAGAAAATAAAGAAACAACCGATTGCAAGGCCCCAGCGACAGGCTCTTTGGTCTGAGGTAGTGGCACCACTGCTGCACAAATCCAACACCAATTGAGCAACCCCAACCCTCTCCTAAGGGGAGGTCTAGGAGGAGATTGCGAGGTATAGGGATAAGTTGCCCTGCTGCAAAGGGACTATTCAGGTGCGAGTTAAGTTAAGAGAATGCAAGTCTGCGTTTAGGAGAACAATCACAATGTCATGGCATGGCTCAACAACCGTCCGAGATCGAATTTTTGCAAGTTTGCCCTATCTTGTGCCCTTGGTCACTAGTCTGAGCTTTTCAAGCAATGTTTTCCAACAATTCCCAGCCTTAGCCAAGGTTGTGATCCCCATTCTCAGTCCTGTGCTGCTCATTTACAGCGTTCTTCCTTTTGCCAATTTAATTATCTTTTTTGCACTCTTTTTCTTAGTCGTTCGCAATGAGAAGATTCTGCACTTCATCCGCTTCAATACAATGCAGGCACTGCTGGTTGATATTTTGCTATTCATTGCAGCCTTAATTTTGCCTATTTTGACCCAAGTGAGTGGACTAAACTTAATTGTTGTGGCCCTCTCTAGCGTTGTCTTCTTGGGAACGCTTACTATCGTAATTTTTGCAGTGGTACAGTCTTTGCGAGGCCTGTATGCAGAGGTCCCAACCTTGTCTGAAGCAGTATATATGCAGGTGCGTTAACTGCTTCAATCTGACCTAAAAAGGTGCCAGCCTCAATCTTAGGGCTCAGGCTGTGGCTGTGCAGCCATTGTGTTGGACAAAGTGCCAATCCCTTCGATGGTGACACTGATGCGATCGCCCACATTAAACGCACCCACACCTGCGGGCGTTCCCGTCAAAATGATATCTCCAGGCATCAAAGTCATCACCTGACTGATGTAAGCCACTAACCGCTCCGGCGCAAACACCATGGTATCGATGGTTGTTTTTTGGCGGGGAGTAGGGTCATCATTGCGGTAGGTTTGCAGCAGGGCACTGTTACCAATGTCACGCACAATCCAAGGTCCAAGGGGACAAAAACCGTCAAACCCTTTGCCGCGTGTCCATTGGGCATCGGTTCGCTGTAAATCACGCGCAGTAATGTCATTGGCGATCGTATAGCCCCAGACATAGCGATGGGCCACATCTGGCATGCAGTTGTGGCAAGGTTTGCCAATCACCAGGGCCAGTTCTCCCTCATATTCCACCTGCTGAGATTGGAGAGGGTAGACAATTGTTTGGTCAGGCCCTGCAACAGTCGTCGGAGGCTTGAGAAACAATAACGGTTCGGTGGGAACTGTTGATTGCATTTCAGCCGCATGGGCCACATAGTTTCGGCCCACACCAATAATTTTTGAAGGCTGGCAAGGCGCTAAAAGCTGATAGCTTCCTGGATCTAAAGACACCCCTATCGGCTCACCAGCCTCCCAGGGGGCCTGGTTCAAAAGAGTAACTGTTCGGTTAATTTCCAGGTGGCCATAAGCCACACTGTCATCTTGCAATCTTACTCTGACAAATCGTTGAACCATAGCTTGTGAACTTCCGATTGTTTTGTCAAACCCTGAGAAGGTAGATGGGTGCTATAGAGCATTGCACTGAAACAGCCCATCCGCATCAATCGAGGAAAACTTAAGCAACCTCAAGCATATTGAGCATAGACTGATCTAGAATTGTAAAGCCTTGTTTCTGTAACCCTGCGCTTTAGATAGGTAGGTAATCTATTACCATATAGGGTTCAGGTACCAGAAGCCATACTGTCCAAAAGGAATCCTAAGTTCATGACCCAATACGAAACGATCTATATCCTGCGTCCTGATTTGGGCGAGGAATCGGTCGATCAAGCAATTGCCAAGTACCAATCCGTCCTCAAAGACCAAGGTGGGAATGATATCCGTATTCAACACCGCGGTCGTCGTCGCCTCGCTTACGATATCGGCAAGTTCCGTGAAGGAATTTATATCCAGATGAATTATCAAGCAGCTGGCTCAGCTGTAGCTGTCATGGAGCGCAGCATGCGCTTGGGCGATGAGGTCATCCGCTATTTAAGCATCAAGACTGACGAGGTAGAAGCGCCGGACGCAGAATTAGCCGTCAAGAGTTAATTCAAGGCTTTTTACCTTGATTGAACCCGGTAGCGCTAACATCTGCTGCCGGGTTTTTCTCTGAAATGATACAGTAACGGCAAAGTCCTGGAGCGAATTAAGCGTGGATTCCAATAACGTCCCTCTTCCTGAAGCTCTTGCAACCGAAGTTCAACAACTGCGTCAACAGCTTCAGCTTCGAGATCAGCTTGTCAATCAGTTATCTGCAGAGCTGTTTCGGATGGTCAAGACCCATCCACCTGCTTTAGCTGCTTCGACGACGGCGGTTAATGCTTCCACTTCGCCTATGACAACGTCTAACCAAGACGAATTGCAGCATCTAGAGCAACAAATTGAGTTCTATCAAACGCAAATCGATAAGCGCGATGTAGAAATTGGACGCTTACAAAAGTCTTGTCAGATTCTTAGCGAACGCAATCAAATGCTGGAGCATATTATTCAGGAATTACCTGAAGTGTATCGGCAAAAGTTTACGGATCGTTTAGATTTGGTGAAGTCTAAGGTGCAATCGCTGCAAACAGAAAATCGACGGCTGCAAAATGAACTACAGCAGCTCAATACTCGTTCATTGCCTGACGATCAAGGGGGCAACCCTCGTCTTTCCTTGCCTTCAAGACGAAATACACCCCGTACCGACAGACCCGCTAATGACTAAAGCACATCCTCTGAGGCGCAGATAGACAACGGCTGCGCTCAGGGGTAACTTGGTAGGGAAGGAAACTTCGGGACCTTTTTGCAATTTTATTCTGGTTGATTAGATTCATGCGTACTGGCTTACAACAGGTCCTGTTTCGATTACAGCAATTTTGGCTCTTGGCTAAAGGATGGGGCAGTCTGTCATCCCTGCGGCGATCGCTTTGCACCCTTGTTGCGACCGTTCTGCTATGGGTAACATTAGCTACAAACCCTATCTATTCTGAACCGACAGCACTCGCCAGCCTTCAAGATGATCGCTTCGATGGCAATATTTTTGCCCTCTATGCAGGCAACGGCTCAATTGTTCCCCCTCAAATTCCCCTCGCTGATGCCCTCAGCAACGGTCGACCCACATTACTGACGTTTTATATTGAAGACAGTAAAGACTGCAAGCAATTTTCGACTGTAGTGTCTCAAATTCAGGCGTTTTACGGTCGAGCCATCAACATTATTCCTATCAATGTTGATTCAATTGCTCCAGGTACTGATACTAGCTCTACTGAACCTGGGTATTATTACGCAGGGAAGGTTCCTCAAACCTTGATTTTTAACGCGGCTGGAGAAAAAGTTCTCAATGCGATCGGTACAGCAAACTTTGAACAATTCGACGATACTTTTCGCGACATCTTCAACTTGCTACCCCGCAGCGAATCGATTACTTTAAAGCGACGGCCATTGAATGAAGTCAATGCAGAACTAGCGCAATAAAATTAGATAAACCAATATGAGAATTTTAATCACGGGCGGGGCGGGTTTCATTGGTTCCCATTTGGTT
>DATNQK010000102.1:0-6535 GCA_036704065.1 Stenomitos sp. | reverse complement strand
TGCCAAGAATGGCTTCGCATTCCAAAATGGCCTCAGACGAGCCCGCTGGATAAATCCGTTGCTCAGTGGCCCAAGGGGAATGAAACAGCAGATGGTCGATGGCCTCCACCACTAAGGGAATGCGCTCTAGGATCATGCTGTTAACCACTGCCGCATCTTGCAAAATCTGTTGCACCACCGTGGCAGAGGTGGCCTCGCTCAATTCCGATTGAGGGGGCATTCGATACTTACCCAAAAACTCCGTAGCAGTGTTCTGCCACAGATCGAGGACGAGTTGCGATCGCTGCTCAACCAACTGCGATCGCGAAACCTGAGAAAACCGCAGTTCATCCAAAAGTGTCTCAAATTGTCGGGCCACAGTCAGAAACAAATCTTGCTTCTGCGAGGGCTTCAAAATATCCACCTCAAAGGGCGTTTCGGTCTGATTCTGTAAAGGCTGGGTCAGTTTAGCAACCAATCGATCTAAAACCGCCGCCTTAATGGCCTCAAATGTTGCGGCAGGGGCTAATGCCGTGGGTTGAGTGGGTGCAAGGAGGCCCAGGCCCAAATCGCTACTCGGCATTTCGGGTGCGGTTGGGATAGGTTCTGTTGCAGGTGCGGCTGGCTCTGGGGCGGAGCCTACCCATAATGTTTCTACCAAGCGCTGCGCGACATTGAGTTCGCGTAACTGCCCTGTAAGGACAAGCCATTGCCACCAAGAAATAGAATCGCGATCAATCCAGCCCATGACTTGTTCGCGTCGAGATTGAATGGATTGCAAGCTGGTACGGCGCAGATGGCGCTGTAAATTTTGGAAAGGCGATCGCTGGCTTACTGGCGTCACCGGATGATTGAGGTTGCTGCGAGGGGTTGCCGTAGGGAAGGGCGTTGGGTTCCCCCTGATGTCTTCTCTGCTGAGTGAATACAGAAGATTGCGCAAAGGCTGTAGATCGGTTCCCTTGGGCCAGATGGGTGCAATACCGGCTTGTTGCAGTGCATCCAAGAGGGCTGTGGCTTCTGGGCGAACCATTACCACCAGAGAAATTTCAGGATGTTGCTGAATTTGCCGACATAGCGCAATCACCGTTTCCTGTGCAGCCTGACTGGGTAGAAAATCAGCATCCAAAAGGACAACCAGAGGCAGATCCGTGGCGTCTAAGTATTGCTGTAAAGCCTCTAGACCCAGACCCGAACCCACAATGGAAAGGGCTGGATCCGAGGCCAAGACAGACCTTAACCCAGCTTGGAAAATCGGGTCAAACCCAACTAAAACTAAGCGAAGAGGCGCTGCATTTGCGGAAATAGAGAGATCCTCGGCCATTAGAACCCTCGCAGTGGGGCTTGAAGTACAAAGCTTAGAGGATAGTGTACGGTTGAGAGGTAGCCGTTACCCATAAAAACGTGGTTCCACTTCGTGATGATAACCCTACCAGCATTGTTCCGGTGGTTACCTACGCCATCATCGTGCTCAATGTGCTTGCTTTTCTCTATGAACTCAGTTTAGGGCCAAGCCTGGAAGCATTTCTGCGAATTTGGGCTATAGTGCCCCATGACCTTACTGTTTACTTCTCGGGCCAGCCAACCGGACTTCCCTTTCCGCCGTGGATTACCTTGTTTACGTCGCAGTTCCTTCACGGTGGGTTTCTGCATATCGCCGGGAACATGCTTTTTCTGTGGATTTTTGGCAACAATGTGGAAGATCAACTGGGTCACACTCGGTTTTTAGTCTTTTATTTGGGCTGTGGTGCTCTGGCTGGGTTGGCGCAGTGGTTTTTTAGCGCTTATTCTGTGATTCCGTCTTTGGGGGCGAGTGGGGCGATCGCAGGTGTGATGGGAGCCTATATTCTCCGATTCCCTAGGGCAGAAATTTTAACCCTCATTCCCCTCGGCTTTTTCTTTTGGACCATTCGGGTGCCTGCCTTTTTCTTCTTAGGCTTTTGGTTTTTGCAACAGGCCTTTTACGGTGTAGCCAGTTTAGGGGTACCTACCAATGTGGGCATGCAAAGTGGTGGGGTTGCCTACTGGGCCCATGCAGGTGGTTTTGTCTTTGGTGCTATCTTGGGGCCGCTTTTGGGTTTGTTCTCTAACCCAGGCACGCGTAAGTATTAGTAGACCCCCTAGAACCCAGAATGTAGGGTGCAATTCTTCTGGTTTGGGCCAAGATGGGGTCTACAGGTAGGGGACGGAGGCAGAGCGTATGGACGAGGCGATCGCACAACTAGTAGAAGATTTAAAGCATCCTGATGCAGCGGTTCGAGATCAGGCAACCCATGCCCTTTGGGAGCGTTGGTTTTGGCAAAAAGGTGCAGCAGGTTTAGCACAACTCCAGCGTAGCCAAGTCCTCATTGATACAGGCGAAATCCTGAAGGCACAACAACTGCTCGATCAATTAATTGAGCAACTTCCCGACTTTGCCGAAGCCTGGAACCGTCGCGCAGTCCTGCACTACACCCAGGAAAACTATCGGCAAGCCCTCCAAGACTGTGAAGCCGTGATTCGTTTGGTTCCTTTTCATTTTGGCGCCTTGCATGGGGTGGGACTGTGCTACGCAGCCTTAGGAGAGTATCGCGCTGCCGCCCGTGCCTTTCGGCAAGCCCTTGAGGTGCAACCCTATGCCCTGATCAATCAGCAAATGATGCTGGAATGCTTGGCATTGTTGTAACCCCTTCACTGGATACACTGTCAATAAACGTTACATTGACGGTAGGGCACATCTTTCGCGCTTGAAACTCCACTAAGATTAGGATCTGCTCCTTCGCGTCTAACGAACCAAGCTACTATGTTTCCGACCCATCGTCCTCGTCGTCTTCGCAGCCACCCTCAACTGCGGCGAATGGTGCAAGAAACGGTTCTTACCGTCAACGATCTAATCTATCCGCTGTTCGCTGTGCCGGGAGAGGGCGTTGCGACTGAAGTCAAATCCATGCCCGGTGTCTATCAGCTTTCAATCGACAAAATTGTCGATGAAGCCAAAGAGGTATTCGATTTAGGCATTCCAGCCATCATTTTATTTGGCATTCCAGCAGATAAGGATGCCGATGCTACAGGTGCGTGGCACGATTGCGGAATTGTGCAGAAAGCAACGGCTGCGGTGAAAGCGGCTGTGCCTGACTTAATTGTGATGGTTGACACCTGCTTGTGCGAGTACACCCCCCACGGTCACTGCGGCTACCTCAACGTCGGTGACTTAAGCGGTCGTGTGCTCAATGACCCCACACTCACGCTGTTACAAAAAACGGCAGTATCTCAAGCCCAGGCAGGTGCAGACATTATTGCGCCCTCGGGCATGATGGATGGGTTTGTCCAGGCCATTCGTGCTGGACTTGATGAAGCGGGATTCCAAGATATTCCCATCATGTCCTATGCCGCGAAATACGCCTCGGCATACTACGGGCCCTTCCGCGATGCAGCAGAGTCTGCGCCGCAGTTTGGCGATCGCCGCACCTATCAGATGGATCCTGCCAATTCTCGCGAAGCCATCAAGGAAATTGAACTGGATATTGCCGAAGGGGCGGATATGCTCATGGTGAAGCCAGCACTGTCCTATATGGATATCATCTGGCAGGTGAAGCAAGCCTCCCACTTGCCTGTTGCGGCCTATAACGTCTCTGGCGAGTATGCGATGGTGAAAGCCGCAGCCTTAAACGGTTGGGTAGACGAAGAACGAATCGTATTGGAAACCCTCACCAGTTTCAAACGAGCAGGGGCAGATATGATTCTGACTTACCATGCTAAGGATGCTGCCCGTTGGTTGGAGTCATAGCAAGGATTGCTACCCATTCCTGACCTGCTATTCGGAGAATTAGCCGCACTCGCTGCGGCTTTTCTGTGGGCTTTGGCCTCCGCTGTGTATGCTCAGCTTGGCCAAAGCCTTTCGCCCATCTTGCTCAATATCGGCAAGGGTGCGATCGCCGTTGTCCTGTTGCTATTCACCTTGGCCTTGGGTCTAGAACCCATGCCAGATTTTCCGCTGTTGCCCTTGGTCGAACTCAGTTGTAGCGGCCTAATTGGCATTGGCATTGGCGACACCCTGTACTTCAAAACCTTGCAATATTTAGGGGTGCGTCGAGCCCTATTGATGGGTCTTTTAACCCCTTCTGTCACAGCTATCTTAGCCCTCCTTATCTTGAAAGAAGCTCTTTCTGTATGGGCTTGGGGTGGCATGGCTTTGACCTTGGCAGGTGTGGCCTGGGTTACGCAAGAACGCCCAACGGGCTTGAATGGCCAGACTCAATTGCAATTGGGTCGTGGTCTGGGCTTGGGCCTGTGGGCTGTATTGATGTTTGCCATCAGCGCTCTCCTGTCTCGCCATGCACTGGCATCCACGACCGTTACACCCCTATGGAGCGCCTTCATTCGCCTGGGGTCAGGACTTGTTGGGCTAATGGTGGTTGCCATATTCAACCCCTCGCAAGCGTGGCAGGGGTGGCATAAGCTGAGACATCCGACTGTGTTTGGGCAGCTTGTGGTTGCTGCGGTATTAGGAACCTATTTGGGCATTTGGCTCCAGCAAATGGGGTTTAAGTACGCACCTGCTGGAATTGCGCAAACCTTGCTGGCCACCAGTCCGCTGTTTATTTTGGTCCTTGCAAGTATTGTGGGCCAATCGGTGAGCCGTCGCGCCTGGGTTGGGTCTGCGATCGCCTTCATGGGCGTGGGGGTATTACTGCTGTTTCGTTAAGCAGCAGACTGAGCCAAAGTGCAAGGGTGAATTGGGCTAAGGCTTGGCAGGTGCTTTAGGAGGCGCAGCAGGTTTAGCGGGGGCAGGTGGGCTATCTTCTGGTGTTTGAGAATCCTCCGGCTGAGATTCCTCTGTTTGAGCATCCTCCGGCTGAGACTGCTCGGTTTGAGAATCCTCTGGTTGTGCTTCCTCCGGTTGAGCGTCCTCAGTCTGAGCATCGTCGGGCTGAGACTGCTCGGTTTGAGAATCCTCTGGTTGCACTTCTTCTGGTTGTGCTTCCTCCGGTTGAGCATCGTCGGGCTGGGACTGTTCTGTTTGGGAATCGTCCGGTTGCGATTCATCGGTTTGAGTCTCGTCCGGCTGTGCTTGATCCGGCTGGGCTGGTTTAGCTGTAGGGGGTGTCCCTTGCGGTTTACTGCTTGGAGACTTTGGAACGCGCTGAACTGGTGCAGGGCTAGGCGATGTCTTCGTCTCCTCAGGTGTATTTTGAGGCTCTTCAGAGGCGGGTGTCTCGTCCGGTTGCTCTTCCTCGGTCTCTTCGGGAGGCGTATCGGAGGGTTTTTGGTCGCCGGAGGGCCGTTTGGGGCCGCTGCCTGGTTTGGTTGGGGAAGTGCTCTGGGCCGCTGCACTTAGAAAAGTGACTTGGCGGAACTGAATTGGGATCTCATGGCCGTAGGTTTCCAAGCCAATTTCCACCAAGGAAGCATTGGCTAGTTTTTCTGGCAGTTTGGTAAAACTCAGGACCAATTTAATGGGAACCCGTCTAACAACGGGAACGCCTTGATTCTCCGCGCCAAACTGCAATATCTCGAAGGAGTTGTACTCATTCCCTTCGCCGTCGATCACCCGAGACTTTTGTCGCGCCGGATCGGTTACCCAAAGGGTGATTTCATTATTTTTTAAGCTGGACAACAAAAAGGTACAGGTTACTTTTTCTGCGTCCTTCAGACACTGGGTGAGTTGAACCCGAATGTTATCTCTTTTAACTCTGACAACTTTGGGTTTGTCCGTCTCTGGGGTTGAGACAACGGGTTGTAATTTGCTAGGTGCGGCGATCGCAACAGAGGCGCTGACCAGTAAGCCCAGTATCGCTAGGCTGGGAATCTGTACTCGATTTTGCTTAACGGTACGGGTTAAGAACAGCACGGTCAGTTACCAGTGAGTACCTCTTTTAGACTATCGCGGATTTGGGCTTGTTCCTCGAAGGTGAGTTCTGGAAACATCGGTAAAGCCAACACTTCTGCCGCCGCTTGTTCTGCCAAGGGTAACTGTCCAGGCTGGTACTTTAAGTGGGTATAAACAGGTTGCAGGTGAAGGGGAATGGGGTAGTACACCATTGTCTGAATGCCCTGCTGTTGCAGTTCCTGCCGGATGCGATCGCGATAGAGATCCGAACCAACCGTTTGGGCAGAATCGCGCACCCGCACCGTGTACTGGTTCCACACCGCGTCTGCGTTGGGGTGTGCCGTGGGTAACACCAAGTCGGGAAGATGTTCCAGTAATTCGTGGTACTGCTGTGCCACTGTTTGACGCTGCCGATTCCACGCATCAAGATGTCGCAGTTTGACGTCTAAAATGGCCGCCTGAATGCTATCTAAACGGCTATTCATGCCGACAACTTCATGGAGATACCCACTGCGCCGTCCGTGGTCGCGGATCATGCGCATTGCCTCGGCCAGATCGGCCCGATGGGTGGTAATCGCACCGCCATCGCCGCAGCCTCCCAGGTTTTTGCTGGGATAAAAGCTAAAGCAACCGATATCGCCGATGCTGCCGACCTTTTGGCGATCGCCTGTGGGAAGCGTCCACTCGGCACCTGTGGCTTGGGCACAGTCTTCAATCAAGGGTAACGAATGGGCTTTGGCGATCGCCAGC
>DATNQK010000101.1:0-12870 GCA_036704065.1 Stenomitos sp. | reverse complement strand
TTTCCGTTGTTTACATAGGCCTCTGGAGAATTGCTAGACGCAGATTCATTCCCAGCCCTGCCAGTTGCAACAGTTTCGGTACGACAACGCTTGGTGACGATCATATTAATGCGAAGATCTTCGCAAACTTGGCGAGTTGACGAACCAGAACTTTCTACCGATTGAGGCACAATCAAATTAATCGGCCGAATCGCAGTTAAGATATTGCTCGTTGCAATTTTGGAAGGCTGCTGAGCTTGCTGTTGAGCCCGCTGCTGAGCTTCTAACTCTGCTTGCTGTTGAGCACGCTTCTGGGCTTCCAATGCGGCTTGCTGTTGGGCGCGCTTCTGAGCTTCTAGTGCAGCTTGCTGTTCGGCACGTTGCTGAGCTTCTAGTGCGGCCTGCTGTTGAGCACGTTGCTGAGCTTCTAGTGCGGCCTGCTGTTGAGCACGTTGCTGGGCTTCCAATGCGGCTTGAACAGTACTTTCAGAGATGCTAGCAACTTGAGCGCTCCCACCACCCGTTTTGTAGAAATTAATCGGGACACCTAAATTCAGCCAGGCTCCATTGGTGGCGCCACCTCCTAATTCCCCTTCTTTGCGACCATGTATCCCAATCACTTGACCTGCACTGTTAAACACAGGTCCACCACTCATCCCCGCACGAGTTTCATTACTGTAGGCCAATGCATAACCATCTCGCGTTTGATTTTGCTTGCGAATAATGGATGAAATGCTTCCTGTCGTGATTGTAAAAATGGGAACGGTAATATTCTGACCTGGCTTAGGAAAGCCTGCTACATAAACAGCGTCCGTTTGGGCAACTTGATCAGAGTCTCCTAAAGAGGCCACTGTATAACTAGTACCGCTCTCAAATTGCACTACTGCAAGATCAACACCAGATAGACGTTTAACGTTTTTTAATGAGTACCCCAGTCCATCTACTGTTTTGATGGTGTACTGATCTGAATCTACGACCACATGCGCAGCGGTTAAGACTGTGTAAGTTTTGCCAGAACGGCCAATTATAACGCCTGAACCAAAGTTATCAGGATTATTCACACCCTGGATAAATACAGTAACGTCTTCAGCTAGCTTCCCAACTTGAACTGCTGCAATCGAGGTCGCCGGAAAGAAAGGTTGAGCGACGAGGACAGTAGTTCCCATTAATAAAGCCGTAAGCCGATAATTGGGGTTCATGGGTTAGACCCTGCAACTTTAGGTGGGGAAGGAATGAAACAGTAAAGACGGGTCGTAAGAGGCTTTAGAGATAACAGTGATTAACGAATAACAGCACAGTAATCTTTGACGAGGATCATATTAATTCGAACTTCGCGGCAAAAGAGCTGCACGATGTTAGATGCCCAAGTTAAGCCTTCAGGCAACGCAGCGACTTTTGTACCGTCTGCGCTGACTTGCAAAGTATGATTGCGGCTGCATACAACTTTAGTGGAACCCTCAGACTGTGGAGAGACCTGAGAATCTAGGGCAGCAACAACTCGTGTTCCTGTTTTAGTTTGCCCTGCAACAGCTACCTGTACCGATAGAGTACTCGTTGCCACCATTAACCCACTACAGATCATTAACAAAGGGAGGGAGTAGCGCATGGGTATAGACCTTGCCATACAAGCATATTCTTAGATGACTTAAGATTATCACTTCTATTGGATTTCAGTGTGATTTCGATCATCCAAAGCTTACTTAATAGTGGGGTTGTGTTAGCAGCTCGACAAAGGTTTAAGCCAACTAGCTGAGTCTCAAGTACAGCAGAGATGAAGCACCACCTCAACTTGCAGAGTGTTGTCTTGAAATACTTGTCTGGACTGAGCTGCAGCTTTTTACATATTTCAAGGCAAGTAAGAAAAGAGACCGTCATTGAGACGATCTCTTTTCTTATTTAAGTTTACGCAGAACTATCGAATAGGCTAGAAGCTGAACGTTGTCCGAATGGTGCCTAAGATAACCGGATCGTTGTTGCTGTTCCCTTCAGGATTAATAACCGCGATGATCCCTGGAGTGATCGAGATATTGTCGTTCACTTTCACACGGTACAAGGCTTCAATATGGAAGGGGAAGTTGGGGTCTTTGTATCGGCCGATGCTGCTGGACAGTAAGCGAGGCTCCGATCCAACAATGAGAGCACCCATATTGCCTGGGACAAATAAGTCAGGGAAGGAGGCTGCTAACGCAAAGTTCAAGATTCTAGCATCATCACCGTCAGCAACCGCTCGAGGAACTCTTTCTACGGTTGTAGCAGCAGCTTCGGCTCTAGCAAAAGAAATGCCGGCCCAGCCAGAAAGTGCAAAACGCTTACTTGCCTCCCAGTTAAATTCAAAGCCAGCTGTATTAGCAGAGGTGGGTGCATTGCCAAAAGGCAGGTTAGCCCGAGTGGTGCCTGTATATCCGCCTAACCCAATATTTGGTGCTCGCTCCGTATAGGAGCGGACATAGGTTAAACCGAAGCCAAGCGTTTTGGTTGGTTTAAATGTTAACTGCGCAATTGCGGCATAATCTCCGCCAAATAAACCGCTGCCATCGGCACTTCCAGCTACGGCAACAGATTGACCACCAAAGACAGAAGGTACAAGATACCCAGCACCAATGTTGAATTGGTCATTAAACTTATAGTTAATGCCTAAACCAGTTCCAGAAAATAAGGAACCGCCATTAAAGCTTGATAGTTGACGATAGATAGGGTTGCGCAGCCCAAATGCAGACAATGCACCTTGTCCAGCTGAGTCTAGGTTAGGATTCAACGTATCAACAAAGTCGCTCAGTTCCCCGCCGACTGCAGTTGCATAAACAGTACCTTTATCATTAAAGATGGGGAACCGATACCCGAGGTAAAACAGCCCCATATTACTGGTTGACGCTTGAGCAACCTGAGTGCTTAAAACAGCATTAAAGGCACCAGCAGCTGAGTCTGTGGTGGGGAAATTACCCTGTTGTAAGCTAGTAATGAGAAGGTCTTTGCCTGTGAAACTCGTTAAGAAATTAAGAGTTGCACGATAGTTAAACGTAAAGTTATCCCCAATGTCATCTCGGTCTCCTTGACGGAAACCAGAGGGGACAGGCTTGTTTCCAGCACCAAATTGAGTGCCTTGGAAGATTGCTTCGCCGACTAGTTTGGTTGTGGTAGAAAACTGTTGAGCTTCGAGGGTTGCAGTTCTAGCCTCTAGACCATCGACTCGGCCCTTGAGGGTTGCAAGCTCTGCCTTGAATTCTTCTTGGAGGGCTTTAACGGTTTCTAAATCTTCTTTGGTGGCAAAGCGATCGCTAATTTGGTCTAAGCAGGCGTTCAGTGCTGCAGCTAATTCATAGCGTGTAGCTGCACGGTTCCCTCTAAAGGTTCCATCGGGATACCCTGCGATACAACCATAACGCTCAACCAACGATTGCAACGCTTGAAAAGCCCAGTCAGTGGGCTGAACATCAGACAGTTGAGATACAGAGGTAACCTGAGGTTGTTCTGCATCCTCGGTTTGCACAACTTGAAACGTGCTAAAAGGAGCAGCATTTGCTGCTTCGCCTTGAGTAGGTGCAGCGCTAACTAAGGACTCTTCCGCTAAAACAGGTGCTGCTAATGCCGACAGCACCAATGTACCGCCTAATACAAGTAGACTCTTCATCCTCACACATACCCTCCAAAGAACCAAGAAGATAACCTGATACAAGTTATCAACCCTAATAATCCACTACCCTTCGCATTAACGCAAGGTTATTGAATATCCTACAGTGTCCAAGAGAGAGCGCAAATATGGACGTTTCTAAGAGTTGCTAAGGCTCAAAGCATAGTTTCTAAAAGATTTAAACTTTTGCAAACATTCAATTGTTCTTAGGGATTGAATTAAAAAACATCTGAAGTAATCTGATTGAAACGCTGAAGTACAGATTCTATTCATTATTATTAAAAGCAAAAATCCAGATTTCGTTCTCTTTTCTTATCTCCCCAGTTTTGTTCTAAATCCTCGTCGTCGATTGCCTGGTGCTTGAATTCTTTAATTCTTGAGGATGGGGGTATCTTCATCGGGAATCAAAATGGTTGTTTCAACCTGCTGTCGATCTTGGGGTTGAGCGACAAATCTACCTTCATCAATGAGATAGGTGATCACGTTGGCTTTTAGGCTATTGCCATTCTGCAAGACATATACATTTCCGCTGAGTACAATCCGTCGTTCACGGCTATAGTACTGCGCAACCTCAGCTGTGGCTTGAATTTGTCGTGCAGGGTAACTCAACTGAACATTGCCACTTGCTGTTACGACGCCAGTTTTAGCATTCGCTTGCTGCGTATCGGCTCGTAAAGTGAGCGATCGCCGTTGCACCTGTGCCGTTGCACTACCCCAAGTCAACCCCATCAGGCTAACGAGGCACATACCGAGGACCAATCGTTGGGTTAACACTCGAAGCATAAAGTATCTAACCTGTTCAGCTTTACCGCAGCATCCAGCATGGGGGTATCTTAGACCGATGCTTTGCTTTAAATTCTTGACGAGCGCCGATAATTTGAGTTTCTTAATATGGACAAAACCATACTATCCTCACTCAAGGTTATGGATGTAGTTCTCTCCAGGTGCGCAATATAGGCACTAAAGGGCCTGTTTGGGTAGAACCAGTGGAGGGTGCGATTTGCGCTGCTATAGTACTCACCTCATCAGCACCAGATGTTTGGAGGAGGTTGAGTAAGTGGGCACTAGTATTTAGAAAATGCTCAACGTCAACTTGGCCATAGGAGGGTTCATAGGATGAAAGCCGCCGAATCCCCTCCCCTAAAAGAATGACGGCCCCTCTCCAGTTGCAATTGGTGAGGTGATAACAGGCCACGGCAATCTGCAAAACCCCTTGCAGAAAGGTTTTGTCCGGTTCCTGCGCTTCAATCCACAACGCCTCTAAAATATCGTGACATTCGTAAAAGCGGCCTTGCTGAAAGGCGAGAACACCCTGCCAAAACTGCGGGGGAAGTTCCTGCATGGATGGTGGATATTCCGCTAAAAGGCGTTCGTTTCTGAGCGGATTTCTTCAAAGCTAATGTCTTGGCGATCGCCGCAGAATGGGTTGTCTGGTGTAAGGAACAACATACAATGGCACTCTTTGCGCTCACGCATGGGCACACAAGGGCAATTCCAGTAAGCCGCTTCCACCTCTGCTTCTTTGTCTTCATAGTAACGACAAGGGCATAACGGCGATCCCAAATCATCCTTATGCTTTGCTAGCCCTTCTATGACAACAGCCGTGGTTCCTAAATCGGCACAAAAATAGGTGCCTGTTCGTTTGGCATAAGTTTCCGAAAACTTTCGCATTGCCTCAAGGCTTTTATCCGTTCCCTGTTGAGGACCGCCAGATATTGTCATTGCCCGCTCTCAGTAATGTAGTGACGATTAAAGAATATGTACCCTCACCCTATCATTTTGTGAGACCTTGCTGGGATAGAGGGTTTCAATGTTTATCGATTGTAAATGCAATCACCCCCTCTAGGATTTTAAGTCCTGTAGGCGGCAATCGTTGCTGCAGCCAACCATTGCTTACCTTGTCGGGACACAAACTCCACGTCAAAATAAAATCAGCTACTGCATAAACGTTTACATCACCCTGATGACTTACTTTGCTGCCGCTGGGGCATTTGATATGAGACCGACTACTGCTGTTGCTCCTCTTTCCGGCTCTGAGGAAAAAGCAGTGGATTATGACCTTGTAATTGTCGGCGGTGGGATTGCAGGATTGACCCTCGCAGCAGCCCTCAAATATTCCAAGCTGAAGGTGGCAATTATAGAGGCACAACCCCACAGCGAGGCTGTAGCAAAAGGGCAGGCCTATGCGATTCATCAAAGTTCTCGGCGCATCTGGGACAGCATTGGGGTGTGGAACACGATTGAACCTCAAATTCAGCCGTTTAGACGGGTTTGTATGTCCGATGCAGACTTCTCGCACATCGTCCGCTTTAGCCCATCAGACTTACGGACGGATGCCTTGGGCTATGTGGCCGAACATCGGGTGTTGCTGCAAGCTCTGATGGCGTTTGTTCGGAATTGCGCCAATGTGGAGTGGCATGTCCCTGCCCGAGTAATAGCCAAGCGCGACTATCGTGCGTATGTCGAAGTCGACATTCAATCTTTAGAGTCTGAAGCGGCACCAGTCCATACGCTACGGACTCGTTTAGCTGTCGGGGCGGATGGTGCGATGTCGCAGATGCGGCAACAATCGCAGATTCAAACCCGTGGCAAGGCGTATTGGCAATCGTGTATCGTTGCCACCGTTCGACCGGAAAAGTTTCATGGTTACACCGCGTACGAACGGTTTTGGCCGAGCGGTCCCTTTGCGATCCTGCCCATTTCGGATACTTTGTGTCGGATTGTGTGGACTGCACCCCATGCCGAAGCTCAGGCCTTATTAGCGCTGGATGACGATGCATTTGTGGCGCGGCTCATGGAGCGCTATGGGTTGCAGATGGGTCGTTTGGCACTGGCGAGTCCTCGGTTTGCATTTCCGGCGAGGTTTATGCATGCCTGTAACTATGTGCGATCGCGTTTGGCTTTGGTGGGCGATGCAGCCCATACCTGTCATCCGGTGGGGGGGCAGGGACTCAATCTTGGCATTCGTGATGTGGGTGCGCTGGCCCATGTTCTGCTTGCGGCACAGCGCAAGGGCGAGGATATTGGAAGCCTGAAGGTGCTTAAACGATATGAGCGATGGCGACGGTGGGAAAATATGCTGTCCCTAGGGTTTACTGATCTGCTCAATCGCCTATTTTCCAATCAGTTTCTGCCGCTGGTGTTGTTCCGACGCATGGGATTTATCGCGCTAAGCTTGATCCCGCCTTTGAAAATTGCTGTGCTGCGATTCATGGCAGGCCTGAGCGGTAAAATGCCCCTGTTGCGAGAACTCTAACTGCGTCTTTAAAAAAGCGTGTTGATCCTGTATCCGCTGTATCTTGCCGCGTCTCAATACTTTGCTGTCCACGTTGATGATGAATCATGCCAACTGCGTCCGACCGTCGACCCCCAATTACTCCCACAAAAGCGGCCTATAAACTACAGTCGCATTTGCGCAGTTTAGTCGGTAAAGCAATCTACGACTACAACATGATTGAAGAGGGCGATCGCGTGATGGTGTGCTTGTCTGGCGGCAAGGACTCCTATACCATGCTGGATTTGCTGCTGAGTTTGCAGCGCTGTGCTCCGATTCACTTTGAAATTTTGGCTGTCAACTTGGATCAAAAACAGCCTGGCTTTCCAGAAGACGTTCTGCCCAACTATTTGACGAATTTGGGTGTTCCCTATCGCATCGTTGCAGAAGACACCTACAGCATCGTGACCCGTGTGATTCCTGAAGGTAAAACCATGTGTGGCCTTTGTTCGCGCTTGCGCCGAGGGATCTTGTACCGCGTTGCACAAGAAGAAGGGGCAACCAAAGTAGCTCTAGGCCATCACCGAGATGACATTGTGGAAACACTGTTTTTAAATCTGTTCCATAAGGGGTTGTTGAAGGCGATGCCCCCCAAGCTGATCAGTGACGACGGTCGCAATATTGTGATTCGACCGTTGGCCTATTGCCGTGAGTCTGATATTCAACGCTACGCTGACCTGCGGCAGTTCCCCATCATTCCCTGTAACTTGTGTGGCTCTCAAGAGAATCTAGAGCGGGCGAAAATTAAGGCGATGCTCCAATCTTGGGATGCAGAAACGCCAGGACGGGTAGATATCCTGTTCCGCAGTCTGCAAAATGTTTCCTTGTCTCATTTGGCGGATGGGCGCTTGTACGATTTCAAGGGCTTAACCACTCATCAACCCCAAACGAACTCATGAAGGACTGGATTCTGCCTGCCTGCGGTGCTTTACTCTGCTGGGGTGTTTGGGGGTTTATTCCCAAACTGACCACTCGTTATTTGAGCCCACACAGTGCCATTGTTTATGAGGTGATGGGTGCAGTTTGTTTAGCAGTCATTGCTGCGGCGCTGCTCAAGTTTCGTGTTGAGGTCCAACCGATTGGTATTGGGTTGGCAATGTTGACAGGTACCCTGGGCTTTTTAGGGGCATTCTGCTTTTTGGTGGCCGTTTCCAAAGGGCCTGTCACTTTGGTTTCTACGTTGTCTGCACTGTATCCCGTGGTCAGTATTGTGTTGGCCGTTGGACTTTTACATGAACCCCTGAGCTTACGCCAATGCTTGGGTATTTTCCTGGCGCTTATTGCCATGGTTTTGGTGGCAGCCTAAAACTCGTTCAAGCAGCGGGTGCATCTGGTGCATCTAACGCATGTTGCTTAAGCTCTTCTAGAGAGGCGTATTCGAGGGCTGCGGCATGGGTGGCTGCTAGCACCACAGGCGGTGCTACCCCTGCATCAAAGGCTTCTTTCCAGCGCGAAGCGCAAAGGCACCAACAGTCGCCTGGCTTCAATCCAGGAAATTGATAGGTTGGCATGGGGGTACTGAGATCATTGCCGCGAGCCCTGGTAAATTCCAAAAAAGCAGCCGTCATCTGGGCACACACGACATGGGCCCCAATGTCTCCTGCGCCAGTGCGGCACAATCCATCCCGATAAAACCCTGTCATTGGCGAGGTGCAGCAGGTTTGAAGCTTCCCACCCAGTACATTTTGCGCTTCGCTCATTGCTGTCTCTATTTTTTCCTATAACCTTTATTGGTAGCTTACTGATTTTTAACAAAAGGCGACAAGGCATCAAAGACATAACCCCTGAAGGTTAAGCGCTTCAATGTAAGTGCTTACCAGGGTAGAACAGTGCCATCCCAAGAAAAGAACTGACCGCTGTCGCTCAGTTCAAGTCTATTGAGGATGGCCCAAAGTTGATCGGTCGTGCGCTCTAGGCTGAACAGCCGCTCGGGTGGAACATTGCGCTGGAAGGGCTTGGAGAGACGGGTATCTGTGGTGCCAGGGTGAAGCAGTGTCACAATGGTTTGAGGGCTTTTGCGGCTATATTCGATGGCTACGGTTTTCATGAACATATTCAGGGCTGCTTTGGAGGCACGGTACCCATACCAGCCGCCGAGCTGGTTATCGCCAATACTGCCAACTTTGGCCGAAAGGGTGGCCAGAACGCTGCGATCGCCATGTTTCAGCAACGGTAGTAGGTGTTTGGCCAGTAGCACTGCTCCAATACTATTGACCTGAAAATAACGCAGCAGTTGTTCAGCATTGAGCTGTTGCAAACTCTTTTCCGGTTGCAGCGTGTCCTCATGCAACCATCCTGCACAGTTGATCACCCAGTGGAGCCGATCTACAGAGGCCTTGAGGGTCTGGACGAGGGTTGCAATTTGGGCCTCTTCTGTGATGTCTAAAGGCAATGCCATTAAACGTTGAGGGTGTGTTTGGGCAAGTTCTAACAGAGGTGTCGCGGCCTCTTCGGTACGGTAGGTGGCAAAAATTTGGGCGATCGCCTGTTCTTGCAACATACGTTGGACAAACCCCAATCCAATGCCTTGTGTTGCGCCGACTACAAGTGCGCAAGACGAATGCTGAGCCAGTGACACCAGTAAACCTCTCCCTATACTGATTTAAGGGTAATAGGAGGGATGCTTATCGCGCTCGTGTCATGTTTCCTCTTCGGTGAGGAGATGCACCTTATTTCTTGCTCAATCGGCGCAAATATAGGCAATTTGCCGATTAAATCGGGAGTCTTTACCCTGGCAGAGGGGGCGTATTTCAGTTGCAGAATCGTGACTTAAAAAGCCACCCCTCGAAAGCCACAAGATTATTTTGAGTTGCTGGGTCAGAGACTCTAAATTCCAGCGATATCTGTGGCACAATTAATCGGTTGGGCATTGGACTGCCGAGAGGGTTTGAACTGAGATGACGAAGTTCGTATTTGTGACGGGAGGGGTTGTATCGAGTATTGGTAAGGGCATTGTTGCGTCTAGCCTAGGACGGCTACTGAAATCGCGTAATTATTCCGTGTCCATCCTGAAACTCGATCCCTATATCAACGTCGATCCAGGCACCATGAGTCCTTTTCAGCATGGGGAAGTGTTTGTCACAGACGACGGTGCTGAAACCGACTTAGACCTCGGCCACTACGAGCGCTTCACCGACACGCCCATGTCTCGCCTCAACAGCGTCACGACAGGCTCGATTTATCAGGCGGTTCTGAATAAGGAACGTCGAGGAGACTACAACGGCGGCACCGTTCAGGTTATCCCTCACATTACGAACGAAATTAAAGAACGCATTCTGCGCGTTGCGAACGACACAACGCCTGATGTCCTGATTATTGAAATTGGCGGCACGGTAGGGGACATTGAGTCGCTCCCGTTTTTAGAAGCGATTCGGCAGTTTCGCAAGGAAGTGGGACGGCAGAGTATTATCTACATGCACGTGACGCTTCTGCCTTGGATTCCTTCGGCTGGGGAGATGAAAACGAAACCCACGCAGCACTCGGTCAAAGAACTGCGCTCGATTGGGATTCAACCCGATGTACTGGTTTGCCGTAGCGATCGCCCGTTGCACCCTGGCATTAAGGAAAAACTTTCTGAGTTTTGCGACGTTCCTGTGAATGCGGTCATTACTTGCCAAGATGCTAGCAGCATCTATGAGGTGCCCTTAATCTTAGAACGGGAAGGGTTAGCCCAGCAGATTTTAGGGCAGTTGCACATGGAAGAACGCCAGCCCGACTTAAGCCAGTGGCAAAATTTGGTGGCACAACTCCACCGACCCACCACCCAAGCCAATATTGCGATTGTGGGTAAATATGTGCGTCTTTCCGATGCCTACTTATCCGTGGTGGAATCCCTGCGACATGCGTCTTTAGCCGCAGGCGTTTCAGTCAATTTGCAATGGGTCAACTCTGAAGATATTGAAACGCACGGTGCTGAGCGATACCTCAGCAATGTACATGGCATCATTGTGCCGGGTGGATTTGGTGTCCGCGGTGTGGATGGCAAAATTGAAGCCATTCGCTACGCTCGTGAAAACCGAGTGCCCTTTTTGGGGCTGTGTTTGGGCATGCAATGTAGCGTAATTGAGTGGGCGCGAAACTTAGCAGGCTTAAACAATGCCCATAGTTCTGAGTTCGACCCCCATACCTGTGATCCGGTGATCAACCTCTTGCCAGAGCAGCAAGACGTTGTAGATTTGGGTGGAACCATGCGACTGGGCCTATACCCTTGTCGTTTATTGTCCGGTTCCCTTGCGGAACGACTCTATCAAGAAACCGTCATTTACGAACGGCACCGACACCGCTACGAATTCAATAATGCTTATCGCACGCCATTTTTAGAGTCGGGTTATCTCATTAGCGGAACTTCACCGGATGGACGATTGGTAGAAATTATTGAGCGTACTGATCACCCCTTCTTTATTGCTACCCAGTTCCACCCTGAATTCCTGTCTCGTCCTAATGCACCTCATCCTCTATTTAAAGGGTTTATGCAGGCGGTTCTAGATCAAGGTGTGCCGCAACTTTCTAGTGCAGATCAAGATTTATCGGGTTTGGAGTCATTAACATCCTTTTCGCTTCCGAATGCCTAAGTAAAGGGAGCTGTTAAAGGTATTGGTATAGGTATGAGCAGCGACTGCTTACCTAGAGGAGCAATTCGTGGATTGCTCAAGGCTCGGCATGCTGATAAAACAGCTTGATAGGCAAAAAAAAGCACCCCCTGTCAAAGGTGCTTTTGGTGCAGAACTCATTTCTTGTGTGTGTTGAAAATACTAAACTCTTGATGTTTCAGAGCTGTGAAGGACATATGTAGGCCTTTAAGGAATGCAGACACACCGCTCTTGAGGGGTATTGAACCTTTAAAAAGCTGGATCAAGATCTATGGAAGAACAACTTGTTGTTTCCCCAACGGAACCACATCAATGAGTGGATGTTGAAAGAATTTCAAGCAAAGTTCGGTCAGAATTTTTAGATTAAATGTCAATTTTATGTCCCTAAATAAGGGGATGAAATACCAGCTTTTTGTTGCTGATGCGTTCTATTTTTCCGTAAGAAAAATTATTCAGTCTCAATAAACGCTTTAAATTGGCGATGCAGATATGCATAACTTCGGCACTACGATTTTCCAGCTGATCGCTATATTTACAGTGGCGCATTGTCATTGTGAGGTGCAACACTAATGTCAAAATGCAGTACATCTTCGCGTGTGCCGAGCTTTGTATAGAGGGCGATCGCAGGGTCATCTCCTATGTCAGCTTGCACAAAAATGACATAAGCAGATCTTGCGATCGCGATTTGTTTTAATTGCTCGATTAAGGCGGTGGCAATTCCTTCACGTCGATGTGCTGCGGCAACAGCAAGATCGTAAATATAAATTTCGCTGCGCTCTTGCTCGAATTTTTGGAGTTCGTAAGCGGCAATACCGCCAACTACTACGTCATTTTTTAATGCTGCTAGGGCAATGAAACACTGGCTACTTAACAACCGCTTGAGATAAGCAGTGCTTGGGCGAGACGAACCATAGGTTTCCACTTCATTAAAGGCTTCCCCAAAAGTCGTTAATAAGCCCTCCATGAGGGATAGATCATTGGCGCAAAGCTGGCGAATATGAAATGGCTCAGAGGAGGACACGTTCTACCGATGAATTTAAGCACTGTAGAAAAGAAAAGCTAAGACACTGGCTGATTTAAGTCTTTTGGCAACGAGGTGAATGCAAATACGCAAAGAATATATCGCAATTGATAAGTATAAATACTCTCCCAGATGGATGAGTTTTTCCCTTTTGCGTTGGTTGTCTCGGGATTGACACTAATGCCTAAGCCTTTTGAGGCTAACGCAAGATCTGATCCCAACAAATGAAATAACAAGTTATCTTGAAAGTAAAGTTTTCTTAACTGTCATTGGCGGTGAGTCTTCATGCCTCAATCTGCACCTACGATTGTCATCCTTGGCGGCGGCTTTGGTGGCTTGCATACGGCCTTGCGTCTGAATCAATTTCCTTGGGCAGAAT
>DATNQK010000100.1:0-2265 GCA_036704065.1 Stenomitos sp. | reverse complement strand
GGTGGCTGGATGATTGGCAGGTTTTGCGCAAAAAGTCGAATAAAGGGTTGTCGGCCAAACTGCGATTGGCGATTGAAGTGGCAGTTGGTGGTGTATTTGCCCTGTGGCTGCTGTGGAGTTACCCCAGTTTGACAACGGTTGCGTTGCCCTTTGGCCTTTCGCTGCCTTTGGGAGTGTTATTTATCGCCCTGAGCATTTTTGTGGTAGCTGCCCAAAGCAATGCAGTGAACCTGACCGATGGTATGGATGGGTTGGCCGCAGGAACTGTGGCGATCGCCTTTTTTGGATTGGCCCAGGTGTTGGCACCGGATTGGCCTGGATTGTTGACCTTTTGTGCCTGCATGAGCGGGAGCTGTGTGGGATTTTTAACCCACAACCATAACCCAGCACGGGTATTTATGGGCGATACTGGATCGCTTGCCTTAGGGGGGGCACTCGCCGCAGTAGGGCTTATGACCAATACCTTATGGGCGCTGCTGGTGGTCAGTGGTCTATTTTTAGCAGAATCGCTATCGGTAATTGCCCAAGTTAGCTATTACAAAGCCACAAAAGGCCCTGATGGTATCGGCAAGCGCTTGTTTAAGATGTCTCCGATTCACCACCACTTTGAGCAATCGGGATGGCCTGAATCGCGTGTGGTCGGAACCTTTTACCTGATTGTGGCGGTGCTTGCGGTCCTTGCCATTACCCTGAGCCGTTACGTTTAATTGCGTTGAGAACTTACGGTTAAAACTTGAATGGATTTAGAACTGATCCTTCATTCCGCGCAGCCGTGCAAAGCTTTGAATCGGATCTTGGGTTCGCATGGCTTGCATGAGGGTAGGGGTATCCCAGCGCAAAAAAGGATTGGTTTGCTTCTCGATGCTGAGTGCTGAGGGAATGGTGGGCTCCAAACTGCGACGTGCGGTTTGAACCGTTTGTAGCCGTTGTTGTAGCGTTGCATTGTCTGGATCGACCGTCACCGCAAACTTGAGGTTGTTTTCTGTATATTCATGGGCGCACCAAATCCGCGTGGTATCGGGGAGGTCGCGCAGCTTAGATAAGGATTGGGTCATTTGGCTGGGGGTGCCTTCAAATAATCGACCGCAGCCTCCTGCAAAGAGGGTGTCGCCACAGAATAAGTCTCCTGGCTCATCTGCGGTCACTGGTGGAAAGTAGTACGCAATGTGGCCTCGGGTATGACCGGGTACAAACAAGATCGTAGCGGTATACCCTTCCCATTCAATGCGATCGCCTTCTTCTAAAAACACCTGCTGGCCTGGAATGCGTCCTTGATCTGCGGCGCTGGCATAAACCACAGCGTCTGGGAAACGACGCAATAGGGCTAAGTTACCCCCCACATGATCGCCATGATGGTGCGTATTGAAAATCGCGGTGAGAGAAGCGCCCAACTGTTCTAGACAGTGCAGCACAGGTGCCGCTTCCGCCGGATCGACCACTGCCGCACAATTGGATGGGGGATGGTGTAGGACAAAGATGTAGTTATCGCTAAGGGCAGAAATGCGGTAAATCTGCATGAGCATCCTTCAAGTCAAAGAACATCAACACCCTAACAAAACCCGCACCCTTGCTGATACTGCAATCCCCTCAAGGGACTGACACAGATTCCAGAGGATTCTCTGTGCCAGCGATATACCGCAAGGCCACAACTGTTTTAACGGGCTGAACGTTTTACTTTTTCTGGTAAGTTGCGAGGCGGAGTTTTGCGCCCTTCATAAAATTGGCGTACGAACTGTCCCAGCCCGAACCATGTCCCAAATAGGGTAAGAGTCAGCAGGCTAGCCCCAACTTTGAGCCCTAAGGCAGTCGGCCCACCAAAAAAGAGCCATGGCAAGAGACACCCAGCGATCACTGAACCAAAGGCCAGCCCTGTTCTGATGCGTTGAATGTTGGTCAATGCCTGACGGCAACTGGCGCAATGCACGGTATGAGAGTGGTAGCGATCTAGCAGTTGTTCTTTAGACAATGCAGGCGGTAAAGTGCCTTCAGGAAAGGGTTGTGCTTGGAATTCCCTCAGCCACTTGTGGAGTTCCAACACAAAGAGATCGGCTTTGGTGGGCAGGAAAAATGCTTGGGAGAGGCGATCGCTACCGCCAGCCGCAGCCAAATATCGCTCCTGGTGATGGAGGAAAATTTGGTCGTCTTCTAGGATGGAATTTTGGCTGATATGGGAATACCAGCGGGGAGTCAAACCCATAATGCGTCTGGGCCAAGGAGACGAAAATTTAAAGGGAAATCGCGCAAATAGACGACATTCGCCCTTGC
>DATNQK010000099.1:0-2066 GCA_036704065.1 Stenomitos sp. | reverse complement strand
GGCATCGAGACCTTGTTTGAGAAAGGTGCCCGATGGGATGGGGCTGGTTTCAAAATTCATATAGAACGGGCCAACCACAATCACATTGCCCTGGATTTTGCGAATCCCTTTCTGCTGAAGTAGATTACCGAGGGCGATCGCATCTTCCCAAACAAATAACGGGTCTTGCCCGCCTTCTACCACTAAGTCTCCCTGCAAGATGCCTTGATTGATCGTTCCCACCACTCCTACCTTGGTGACAAAGCGATAGTTTGGCCCCAGGGTTTGTAATGCAGCCAACGAGGTGGCAACTTTGGTCAGCGAAGCGGCTGACAAGGGCACTGTACCTTGGACATTGGCCAGGAGTTGGGTATCGGTTTGCATCCATACGCCCTGATTCTGGCGCAGGGAACCCGACGCTGTGGTTCCCACGATAAATGCATCAAGCTGTCGATTGAGAATTGGGTTGGGTGGCGCAGGTGTTTGGGCCAGCAGCGGCGCAGGAGACGGTATCGCACTGGAGGAGGGAGGGGCAACAGTCGGCGAAGTGGTGATGGCAGTGGGGCGTTGCTGGCAACCGATGCACCCCAGCGAAAGACTGAGCAATCCAATCAAAAATCCTAAACCGCGCATCTTGCTTTAACCTTGGCTACTTCGACACCTTCGTTGGCCTCGTCTATCATACTGAAGGTTTGTCCTCGGCCCCGACGAGCATCCCATCGACGCTCGGAATCAGGTACAGTCAGACTAGAGAATCGCATAGGGTTTGACAACTAAGGTGACACAGCAGTACCACGCCAAAATTTATGTTACGCTTCGGCCTTCTGTCCTCGATCCAGCCGGAACTGCGGTGCAATCTGGGCTAGGACATTTAGGCTATGACAATGTGGCTCAGGTGCGGATCGGTAAATACATTGAGTTGAATGTGACTGCGGATACGCTTGCGGCGGCTGAAGCGCAGGTGGATCGGATGTGCGATCAGCTTTTGGCCAATACGGTGATTGAGAATTATCGCTTTGACTTAACGCCTGTGACTGAACCCACTGCAACAGGAGCACAGCGATGAAGTTTGGCATTGTTGTATTTCCTGGCTCGAATTGTGATCGCGATATGGCGATGGTGTCCAGTGATTTGCTTTGCCAACCCACACGTATGGTCTGGCATGAAGAGACGGATATCAGCGACCTAGACGTGATTGTAATTCCTGGCGGGTTTAGCTATGGCGATTATTTGCGCTGTGGTGCGATCGCCCGATTTTCGCCCGTGATGCAGGCAACCTTAGAACATGCCGCTGCTGGTAAGTGGGTGCTAGGGATTTGCAACGGCTTTCAGGTGCTCACAGAAGCTGGCCTGTTACCGGGTGCCCTGATGCGCAACCGCGACCTTCACTTTATCTGCGATCGGGTGCCGCTTAAAGTTGAGCGTAACGACTTACCTTGGACCCGTGCCTACCAACCCCAACAAGTGATTACATTACCCATTGCCCACGGGGAAGGGTGTTACTACGCCGATCCGGCAACCTTGGCGGAACTAGAGGCCAACGGTCAGGTGGTTTTACGCTATTGCGATGCAGCGGGTGATCTCAGCGATGCTGCCAATCCCAATGGATCGGTGAATCATATTGCTGGTATTTGCAACCGCCCAGGCAATGTCGTGGGCATGATGCCTCACCCAGAACGGGCCTCGGATCCTGCCCTGGGTTGCGCGGATGGATTGTTGCTGTTTAAGGGACTCTTGGCCGCCTAGCCAATTTGCTGGAGGGCCAGCTTCGCCATTTCAGCGACTTGGGGCACTTCGTCTGTTTGCAACGTGTTGGCAATGGCACTGGCCTCCGGCCCACCAATGTTGCCCACAGCCTGGGCCACACGATAGCGAATTTGCCAATCCTCGTGGGTTGCAAAGGGTTGGAGCAGGGCAATTGCTTCAGGGCTTCTGAGTTCACCCAAGGAGCCAATTGCTGCGCCCAGTACCAGCACTTCTGAAGAGGTCAGCGCTGACTTTAACAGGTCTAAGCTGCGGGGATCTCCCAATTCTCCCAGGGTTGAGATAATACTCATGCGTAATAGCCAATCTTCGATCTGGTTGTA
>DATNQK010000098.1:0-6340 GCA_036704065.1 Stenomitos sp. | reverse complement strand
TTTGTACAATCCCTGCATCAGCTATGCACTCGCGGTTCGGGATGAAGGGTAGCAAGGATCTCGCTTTCAATCGCCGACAGTTCCGCTAAGCGAGTTTGGGCAGCAGTTTTATCGCAGTAGGTGTTGGCCAGTACCCAGTAGATGCCGTAGTGTCTCGCTTCTGAAGCCATTAAGATGCGATAGAAACTTGCCAGTTCTGCATCAGGACAATGCTGGGCTAATAATCCTAAGCGCTCATGACTGCGGGCTTCGATGAGGGCGCTCACGAGCAATGTATCTAAAAGGCGCTCTGGTTCATTGCGTCGGATTTGGGCATTGAGGGTTGCCCCATAGGGCGGTGCAGGCAATGGCCCCATTGCAATCCCGCGTTTATCCAGCCATTGATTGACCAGTTCAAAGTGCTCTAACTCTTCTCGGGCGATCGCCGTGAGTTGACGCACCAGTTTGTCGTAGGACGGATAGCGAAACATCAGGTTAAGGGCAACCCCTGCCGCTTTACGTTCGCAATGGGAGTGATCGAGCAAGAGAGTGTCAAGATGGGTGATCGCCTGATGCACCCACGCCATCGAAGTGGGTTGCTGCAAAAATCGAATCGTAGGGAATACGGCAGTGGAGGTCACGACCTAGGGAATATCCAGCAATATGTCTAACGTCACCCAAAGCATAGCCTATCTTAGGAGTCAGCAGAACCCGTGGTCGATTCTGGATCACGGTAGGACTGCCGCAAAAAGATCAGTTGATCAAGCTGATGCTTGAGGTCACGCGTTTCTAACCGATGTTGTTCGCTTAACTCCTGCAACTGTTGCTGTAGCTTTTGGGCTGTCGTTTCCGAAACATTGCGCTGCTGCTGAAGTTGTCGATCAATCAGATCAAATTGATTTTTAGCATTTTGGTAGTATTGCCACACTCGACTCAATTGTCGATCCATTTGGGCAAAACTAGCCCCTGCAGGTAGGTTAGCAGACTGGATAGAGCGCTCTAAAAGTCCTGTCTGTTGACCAAGCTCTTGAAGCTGCGCTTGACTGACGGACAACTCATGCTTTAACGATTGGTTTTCCTCAAGAAGATGTTGAACCTGACGTTCTAGTTGGTCAAGACGCGGCATGACGGCCGCATCAAGCCTATTGAGAAGCCAGCGATGCCAAACCGTTTGGACTGAATTAACAATACGTTTCACGAGAGACTTTTAAGTACTTTACTTGCTATAGCAATCCTACGCGATTTGGTGATCCTTCATTCTTGCATTTTTCACAATTTTGAATCGCTCAATTTTTATTTCAATCAAACAAAAAATATTTTCCGTCTAACACATGGAATTAAGCTTGCAATTATTAAATCAATACTCTTATTCCTACTAAAGCGTAAGCGCAAAGTTATGAGCCCTTGCAATCTCTTCAAGCATCTTGTGCTGGACGTAGGCTGCGATCCATGACAAAAACCCCTCCTTCTTCAATTGGCAAGAATTCACCTGAATTGTGAGCTTAGAAGAATAGGGGTTTGATAGATTTTGTTCAAAAAACCAGTCTTTTTGAGTTACATCAACCCCTAAAATCCAAATCCTTGTTCTGCCTTGGGCGGGAGCGGCTGAGGATTGAGGGATTTAAATGTGCCTACATCAAACTTGCGATCTAGACCATTTACAGGCTGGATAGATTCATCTTGAGGATGAAGCTGAACCTTACCACACACAATGCAATTGGGAGGCCAAGGATCATCGCCACCACCACCCCAACCGCCATTACCAACCACCGGAAAGTTCAAGCGTGAATTAATGCGATCGCAGCCATAGGGATTATCGGGAGAAGGCGTACAGGCATGAGCGGGTGAAGACACCGTTGCCATAGCCAAGGAAGATAAGAGCCCAAAACTAAAGAGTCCAATGAGTAGCCAAGGTTGACGTGACATCGAAGAATTCTCCTTGAGAAGTAGATGGTTTTACTATCCCTAAACCCAAGGGTTTTATAAGTGTCTCAATCAATAACAAATCGGTGATATTCCAAGAGTGTCGATGTGCGCAAAGTCACTAGAAATCTATCAACGCACTTCACTTATCAGACAAAATCATCGCAACAAGCAGTAAATTACTATTGCAAGCATCTAGCACCCTTGATGACTAGCGCCTCCAAACATCCAGACCATCCACGCACATACTCTAGGCGGCTTATCACGTCGGGTTAAGCCACCATTATGGAGAGTCGGCCAAGCGGCCATCTTCCATATAAATAATCCGATCTGCAATATCTAAAATTCGGTTATCGTGGGTCACCATCAAAATCGTACAGCCTTGTTCTCTCGCTAGCTTCTGCATCAATTCCACAACATCACGGCCAGATTGTTTATCTAACGCAGCCGTTGGTTCGTCCGCCAGCACAATTTGGGGTGCTGATACCAGGGCTCGGGCGATCGCCACCCGCTGTTTTTGGCCACCCGAGAGATCATCTGGATAGTAGTGCAAACGCTCACCCAAACCCACTGCTGCCAACATTGCCTGCGATTGCTCCAGCATATCCGCCACCGATCGATCTGGGTGCAGTTCTAGCCCCATGCGGACATTCTGCAATGCCGTCAAACTATGGTGGAGATTATGGGCTTGAAAAATATAGCCGTGGCGGCGACGGGCCAAAGTCAGTTGCCTATTGCTGGCTCCACACAGTTCTTGACCTAAGATACTAAGACTCCCAAACTGGGCAGATCGCAATCCCCCAATTAAAGTCAGTAGTGTTGTTTTGCCTGAGCCAGACGGCCCCGTCATGATCACAATTTCGCCTACATTAATATCGAGATTGATATCAAACAACACTTGCTTGCGCAGCGACCCACGACCAAAAAAATGATCCAGGTTACGAATAGAGATAGCAAGGGGAGTTTGCGTCGAGTGTTCAGTTACTACAGCAGTTGCTTGCATCACAGGTCACTAGAACTCAGCTAAAACATATCGGCAGGATCAGCCGATTGGAGTTTACGGGTGGCGATCGCCCCCGACACCAAACACATGGCCAACGTTAGTATCAACACCAACATCACCCGTGACAGGGTCATAAAAATCGGCAGAGCAGTTGCCTGAGAGGCTAAGTGATACAACCCAATCGGCAAAACCACCCCTGGGATAAAACCTAAAACCGCTAAAATTACAGCTTCTTCAAACACAACACTGAGGAGATAGCCATTGTTGTAGCCCATGGCCTTAAAGGTGGCATATTCCTGAAGGTGGGCACTCACATCCGTCGCAAGCACCTGATACACAATCACCACCCCCACCACAAACGCCATCGTGGTTCCCAAACCAAAAATAAACCCAATCGGGCTTTCCGTTTGCCAATAGGCTTCTTCTAGTTGAATCAGTTCGTCATAGGTCAGCACCTTAACATCCGTGGGCAAGTGGCTACGCAATGCAGCAGCAACCTGATTTGGATCTGCTCCGGGTTGAATAGAGAGCAATCCCAAACTAATACTTCCTGCGGGACGGCGCGGAAAGAGACGCAAAAAGGTCTGATCGCTGCTCAGGAGTGTGCCATCAGCAGCAAAGGAAGCTCCGAGTGTAAACAGACCCGCCACATGGATGGTGCGACCTTCTACCTCCGTCGTTACAGCCTTACCCTGCTCAAATGCGGCGATCGCCTGTTCGTACTGACCGCGAGTGGTGCGATCAAAAAGCACCCGATCCGGCAGCTTAATTGCATCCAAGTTCTGATTCACTTCTGGCAAGTTAAACGTAGGGCGATTCGGATCAAACCCCACAATCTGAACTTGGCGTTCTTCACGGGTTTGAGGATTTTTCCAATTAATGACGTTAGAGTAGAGGGCCGTTGCGGACTGAACACCAGGTACATCTAGCGCTTGGTAGAGCCTACGTCGCGACAATGTCCCCAAAAACTGCATATTGCGAAATTGCGGACTCATCACAACCAGATCCGCTCGAAGTGCCCGACTTAAGCGCGTATTGCTGTCATAGAGTGCCTCTTGAAACCCAAGCTGCATAAACATCAACACATCAGCAAAGGCAATTCCAGCCAACGCCACCAACAGACGACCTCGGTCACGACGCAATTGCAACCAACCCAAGGGGGTACGGCGGCGGAGAGCATGCAGCGATAGTGTCATAACTCAATGGCGACCTGAACTTGCAAGTTAGTGAATTGAGCCGCTTTGCGACTAGAAGCCTCATCTAAAACAATATGAACTTCCACGACCCGAGCATCAATATTGGCAGCAGGGTCGGTATTGATTACATTTTGCCGTTGTATTTGCCACCCCTTACGCTCCACAGTGCCGCTCAAAGCAACCCCCAAGGAGTCGCTGGTAATCTTTGCTTTCTGACCGACTTTCACCTTGGTCAAGTCACTCTCATAGACTTCCGCAACCGCATGCATGCGTTGCGTTTGGCCTAGGTCTAAAATGCCGTCTGTTGCAGAAACAACTTCTCCCGCATAGGTGTGGATTTTCATGATCACGCCGTCTTGAGGGGCTTTCACATAGGCCTGATCAAGGCTTGCCTTGGCTTGCTGTACAGCCGCGATCGCCTGGTCACGTTCAGCCTGGGCAACTTGCACATCCACGGGGCGAACTTCTCGTACTTGGTCGAGGGTTGCACTGGCGGCCTGAGACTGTTGGCGACCAGAGGCAATAATGCGTTGCAATGCGGTTTGGGCCTGATTGATTTGGCGTTGAGCGGTAAGGTTAATTCGGGTAAGAACCGCTTGAGCTTCTTCAACTTGGCGCGTAGCAGTTTGCAAGGCAAGGCGCTTACTATCGAGTTCCGATTGCGCAATGGCTCCTTGGGCTTGGAGATTGGCGTAGCGATTGAATTCTAGTTGCGCATTTTGGCGAGCAGCATCTAAACGGCGAATGGTTGCTTGCTGCGCGAGGCGATCACCCTCCCACTGGGCTTGAAGTCGCGCAATTTCATCGGCCTGTGCAATCCGATCTTTCTGGAGTTCTACTTGCGTTTGCTGCACTTTAGCTGATTGCGCTTGGATTTCTCCGCTTTTGGCACCTGCCTGCACTTGCGCCAGCCTAGCCTGCGCTACGTTCACTCGCTCCTCAGCTTCAGTCAGTGCTGCTTGCAAGCGATCGCGATTATCGAGAATGGCGACAATCTGCCCCGCCTTCACCGTCTCGCCTTCTTGAACCAGCACCTTCTCAACTCGATTACCATTACTGGCAGTCGGCACAGCAAGCTTGATCACTGTACCCTTGGGCTCCAGTCGCCCCAAAGCCGTCACTGTCTTAATCTGCGGCAAAACTGCAGAGGAGGAGACGGAGGTCGGCGCTGCCGAGGGGCGAGTTTGAAACGCATACATGGTACCTGCAATACCAAATCCAATAGCTCCGATCATTGCCAAACCCTTTACGTAAGGCGATCGCCATCCTAAAAGCGCCTTTAAGTCTGCTGTACTGGGCGTCATACTCTACCTGCCGACTAGAGCTAAAACTAAACCGTATAGTTTATCTTTACAAAACTAAACTGATTAGTATAGAAATGTCAAGTCGGGGGGATCGCTTTTTACGCGATACTGCAAGATATGGAGCACCACATCATTCAAGGCCCAGGTCGCCCTTTATCACCAGAAAAAGCAAAAGCCATTTTAGACGGGGCGATGCGAGAGTTCTTGGCTCATGGTTATGCAGCAACCAGCATGGATCGAGTTGCCACAACCGCAGGGGTCTCTAAGGCGACGATTTATAGCCATTTTGAGGACAAAGAAGGATTATTTAAGGCGCTAATTGAGCAACTTGTACAGGAAAAATTTTGCTCTATTTTTAGCCCCATAGAAGGGCAGGCGTTACAAGGAACTCCTGCGGTCGTCCTAACTCAAATTGCTAACAATATTTTAGACACGGGCTTAGGTGACTCGCAGTATGTCAACTTCATGCGGCTCATCATTGGCGAGTCAGGTCGCTTTCCAGAATTGGCGCGTACTTTTGTCCGTAATGTAGAAGCTGTAGCTTTCCAGTTTTTTAAAGGCTATCTTCAGGACAAAGCACAGGAACTACAGTTAATTGACCCAGAAGCAAGCGGAAGAATTTTTATCGGTGCGCTTGTTCACTACATGATTGTGCAAGAAATGCTCCACGGCAAGGAGATTATGCCCATGGAGCGCGATCGCCTCATCCACGCTCTTATCTTCCACCTTTGTCCTCGCGAATCTTAGTAATCCAATTTCAACTTACAATAAAAATCTCAACAAAACAGGCACGGTTTATCCTACTATCAAGTTTTAATATCCAAGCTCAAATCCAAAAGAATATCAATCCCTACTTGAAACTAAAACAAGATTTTAAGATGGGTTATTACCAAAATATCATCATTAAAGTTCCTACTGCAGCTCACAAAGACTTT
>DATNQK010000097.1:0-6487 GCA_036704065.1 Stenomitos sp. | reverse complement strand
CGTCGAGTAGAAAGGCTCCTCCGAAGTTTTAGGCTTGCTTTGTATTCCCCGTTTCTCTCGCCTTTCGGTCACGAGAATGCCACATCATTCAGCCGAACCTCGTTGAGGAGCTCCCTCTCACAGAAGCCTGCTTACGTCTTTCTCGCACAAGCCTCTCTATTCGGTCATTACCCGACATTGAGCGATACTAGCCGACCTTTGTTCAGCATAAAAATACCCCAGATTCAGACTTGCTCATCTTCAACCCCGCCTTTGTGCAGCAGTGCCCTGCGCTCAGTTCGGTTTTTTAGACTGCTTTGGCTTTGCTTTCGTTGAGTGGAGCCTTTCGTTTTTGATGTTGCCTTGGCCTTGCGTCTAGTGGGGGGCGTGGAGGCTCGTTCTGTGACTGCAGGGGTTTGCTTGACGAGCACAATGCTAGAGGTTGCCCCTACAGCTTTATGTCAACGCTTTTGTGCTATTCCCCGTTTCATCACGTCCTTCATGCACACTCTTTCTTTTTGTTGGGCCTCTGCACTCAAAGAACCATAGAGTCGCTCAATCAGGGTATCTATGTGCATCACTTGCTCGAGTTGCTCAGCCAGAATTTTAGACACCGCTTCCAATTTACTCAGCCCTGCAAATTCAGCAGGCAGGGATACGAGGGGAGAACGACCCCTTCAGTTTGAAAACTCCTCCGGTTCCTGAGTTGGTTTAACTTGAATTCCAGGATTTGGTAACGGGACAGCGACAGATCCAATGCTGATGGAGGGAGCCTCAAGGATCTCTGGCTTTTTCTCTGTTTCGGCTGGACTCAATTTACGAGTTTTTTGCTTGGTCTGAGGTGCGGGAATCCAATAACTAGATCTTTGCTGAGGTGCTCTTTGCCATAACCCTCTTCGAGCCCCTTGATACAGAGACAAACGGACTCGTCTTCCTGTTTTACTCAATCGTTCAGAACCAATTTCACCGTACAGAAGCTAGGTAATTTTATCCTCGTGGAAGGTCTGTCCTCTGTGTTCTCCTAAAACCTTGGCGATCGCTTCGAGTTTATTTAGTCCAGCGTCAACGACCGTATCCCCTTGTGGATGCGGTCGTTGACGTGGCAAACTACTAGATGGTTTGATAATTCTCAACAGAACTCATTCGCCAATTTGGGTTCAAAGGAGTAAGTTTCTTAATTGATCAGCGGGTTGGTATGCTTGATATCAACTTTGTCTGTCCTAGCCAATTGGATTGCAGCACATCTGTGACATCCTCGGAGCATAAAGGATAATCGTATAAAAATCCTTGTACAGTTTTGCAACCTAGTGATCTAAGACAATTAAGCTGCTCGAGGGTTTCAATGCCTTGAGCAATAATCTCAACATCAAGAGACTCAGCCAACTTTAGAAGAGATTCAAAAAAGATGGTATCTTTTGGATCACAGCCAACACCTACAACTAGCGACCTGTCAATCTTTAAAGTACTGATTGGTAATAGCTTAATCTGTTGCAATGAAATATAGCCCGAGCCAAAGTCATTTAAGGCGACCCTAATTCCTGCGTACTTCAAACGTCGGATAATTTCAATTGCAGCTTCTAGATTATCGGCAACAGTTTTCTCAGAAACCTCAATTTCAACGGAACTCCCATCTAAGCCTATCTTTTCTAAGAGAGTACAAATATTTGAAATCAGATCAGGACGATAAAAATGTTTGTTAGAAATATTAATTCCAATTTGTAATGGATTTATACCTAGTTCATTCCAGATTTTTAGTTGATAAAATGACCTTTTAATAATCCATTTTTCGACCAAAACAATTCGATCTCCAAATTCCAAATTGGAGAGAAACTGATTTGGATTAATCAATCCCCTTTCGGGATGATAGCATCTCAGCAAAACCTCTACTCCTGTGATATTTTTGGTGATCAGATTAACTTGAGGTTGAAAATATAAAATAAAATCTTCATTGTCTAAAGCAGTAAGAACACTCTGTGTAGAACCTAGAAATACATCTGATTTGGAGTCAGACTTACTCTGGAACAACGGATCATTAGACAAATGATGTAAGAGATTGTCAGGACAAGGATTTGAGGTATAGCCTGGGGTAAAATTGGATTTTGAGTGAGCAACGGTTCTTTTAGAAAGACTTCCTAGATTACCTACCTTAATACCTTGCCATCTACAGCTATAGTTGATGCATTGATATCGACCTAGCGGCAGATACAAAACCGTAGACAAAAAATAATCTTTAGGTAAGCGTTTAACTCGCTTAATAGATTTTCTGCAGCTCGGGCAATAATTCTTGCCAAGATGAATTTTGACAACATATCTAAAACTTAAATAGACAGCAGCTACTCCAATAAAGAACAAAAAAACAGTCATTTTGAAAATCAAACAACTGAACTTCTAAACAATATATAAATTTTATACGGAATATGCTAAAAGCTTTGAAGTAAGAGAATCAGTTTGGAGTAACTTTGTCATCACTTCAGAAGAAACTGGAGCGCAAATGAAATTTCCTTGAACACTGTCAATTTCTATGGACTTTAAAAAATCGAATTGTTCTAAGCTCTCTACACCTTGCGCAATACATCTCATATTAAGCTTTTTAGATAAATCAACAATAGATTCTAAGAGCTTTCGATTTCCTAAATCCATATCTATTTTTTGAAGTAGAGAACTACATATTTTAACAGTGTCTAGGGGAAAAATAGTTAGTCCATCGATGGAAAAATACTTTTGGCCAAAATTGTCAATTGTCACTTTAAGGCCTATGGTACCTCTTAAATCCCTCAAAATCTTTTGAGACATATCAATGTTTTGAGACAAAGTACTTTCAGATACTTCGATTTCTATCAATATGGAGTCTAAATTGTGGCGTTCCAATCTCTTGATAATAGATTTAACTAATTCATTCCCATAAAACTGCTCAGGCGATAAGTTGATTGAAAGGTGAGAAAGCAGACCTTGTTTATGCCAATCACTAAACTTGAAAAATGCTTCATCAAAGATCCACTTACTAATAGAGGGGGAGATACGAGTAGTGGGCGAGTCAACCAAGAAAATCGAGGGAGAAATTAATCCAAATATAGGATGATACCAACGCAAAAGTGTTTCAATACCACTTATGCTATTGTTCTGAACTAATAGCTGAGGCTGATAGAACAATGTAAGTTCATCTTTAAAAATCGAACGACTGAAATCCGTATCTCCTACATGTACAAGACTTTTATCAAATAAGACTAACTTGTTATTCTGGTTAACAGGGTACAAGAAATTCAATTTATAGCTTGAATGTGCAAAAAAGCCGTTCCATTTACAAAGGTAATATTGACATTCATACCTTTTAAGAGGAAATAAGAACAATCTGCTCATCAGTTTTTGATTCTTGGTTCGTTTGATCCTCTTGACATCAAAACCACACCTGGGACATTTAGGTAAACTTTTTTCCTGAATTCTGGTATTCAGTACTACTATGCCGCAGTAAATAAAATAACTAATTACAATAAATATAATCAAGTGTATAATGCTTAGATATAAGCTGCCCATAATTATAAAGCTCAAACTCGACCTTATAGAGATTCATTCGAAAATCTAATTAATCTTTTTAAAAATGTCAATTAAGAAGTGGTTATTCATGTTTTGTTAAGCTCTTCTTAAGAAGATATTAAAAACAGAAAATGAATTATTTTCCAGGGCTAGAAATGAGACGTTGTGTTTCTTAGCATCTTTTTTTCATACTCTCAATTATCATTCTCCTACCACCAGTGCAAAATGACTCCCCGTCAAAACCACCCCTTCGTGAACTGAGCGCAGCAGAATAACAGGAATTCGAACGAATTGCCCCCTTGCGACCAGTGAATCAGCAATCCGTGCAGCCCGAGCAAAAGCTTTGCTGGCCGTTGCCCAAGGCCAAAGTTATGTCGCAACAGCCCTCACCAGTGGATGTCATTCAGCAGATGCCGTCTCTCAATTAGTCAAGCGAGCAATTCCCCCACAGCATGGAGGAGGAACCAGGAAAGTGTATGATGCCCCCCCAGCTTTTTCTGCCTTCTGTGCCGACGAAATTCAGCAACTATGGCAGCATTGGCGAGCTAGGTTGAAAGTAACCTTTGCATTGCCTCATCCATTACCCCCCTTACGATTGTTATTGGTGTAGGATAACTTGATTGGTCATCAGACCCCAGAATTGATGATTGGGTTGTGTGAGCATGGTACTTTTCCGTTGATCACACTACTGTCTGGCAGTCGGTTTAAACATGGCAGAGTCTATCCAATGCATCCTCAAGCGACGTGCGTTGGATGGACAGCAGCCTAAGACTCCACAGCAGATTATTGGCCTGGGCGGCTCGAGACGTTAGCCCAAGTATGGAATCAACAACCCACACCACTTGAGTGGGGAGGTAAGCGAGCCGAACGTCGACAACACTCACGAGTCCAACGACTCAAAAACACCTTAATAGGTTCAGGTGCTTGTACACGGATGTTGGTTGGGAAAAGCGCAGATTAAATAGTTTTCTTCACACCAAAAGACCCACTAGCTTTACAAAAAGCTAGAATGCAAACTCATTCTAAGCACTTGCTTGTGTAAGGTGACTATGTTTAATTGCATAAAGACCATGGTCTAAGATGTACCTTCTTCTATAGCCCATAGTTGTTCTAGCCGAGTTACATAGCTTTGCATCACTTCCAATGCAAACATTGGCAGCTCCTGTACCGCAAATAAAAAATGTTGTTCATCTAAAGTCACAATGTGACAATCTGTCTTGGTGATTGCAGTATAAGTACGAGGCCGCTCTTCAACTAGTGCAGCTATACCAAACACGTCCCCTGCAGTGAGAGTTTCTACGGTTTGTCCGTGGAAGATTAAGTCAACCTCACCATTTAGAATGCCATACATCACATCACTAGGTTCCCCCTGGGCAAAAATAACTTGTCCAGCAGTATAAAAGAGCGGGGCAGGTTGCTTTTGCAATACTTCAAGGGTCGTAATTAAACTGGCCATTTTTTTAACGGTCTACAGCTATTCCGGTAGCTTAGGACAAAGTTCTTCCCTGAAAGTTAAGTTCAGGTTTAGCTTAGGTTAAATTCTGATAAAGTCACGGCAAAAGCAACCTATCCTTGGTAGTCCTGCATAGTAATGTCAAAGCTGTAAGCTGATAGTCGGACAAGCTGCCCTGGAAGGGTCCAGGGCGTCCTGGCAAAAAGCTGCGTACACCTGACTCGAAAGGCACAAATAGATTGACAAGGGAGAATTGACCGTAGGCGCGAAAAAAGAGGGTATCGGGTTGAGGAATGAGACCTTCAATGCAGTACAACCCTTGTGGGGTTTCACCCCGAGTGAAGTTCCAACTGAGACCGTGAATGGAGCGCAACAGGAGCGGTACCGCTCTGTTGGTTGTGCGAACAAACTGTCCGTTGCGATCTTTAAGGATGGCTACACCAAGTTGAGTGCGATCACGTGGACAAGGGACATACATCTGCATCTGCCCTGGCGCGGCGCTCCACTTGAGCAGGTCGTAGAGGGGTGAAATGGGCGATGGTGATAGGCGTTCGTTGAGGTCTTCTAGGGTGGGTACCAGCACTGGAATCTGAGACCAATTGGGGAAACGTTGTTGCACGCGACCTCGCCACCGTTGTAACTGCACAGGTTGCGGATTGTTTTTCGCCAATCCTGCTAGAGCTATTGCGACCCATTGTGGATCGGTACTGCGTTCTAGGATTTGTAAAAACTGTTTGCCGATGGGAGCATTGGCTACGGGCTGGTCGAGGTAGAGTTGGGTGGCAATTTGAAAAGCCATGTCTATAGTATTTGTTTGGCCTGTCGATAAACCGCTACGGCTGGAGAAGGCCAGAATGCTGAAGAGGGACTGAGAAACTTAGTGTGTTTGGGGCGTAGCAAGGGCGGTGGTCCACAGGATATTTTTCCAGTGGCTGGCTTGGGCATCAGTAACTGGATATTGGCTGAGGTCGTAGTTGTCAGACCGGATCTGGCGCAGTTGCTTTTGTTTTTGCTCAACGCTGGCAGCAGCGGTGGCTTGAGGTTCTACCTTACTGCTGGTTTCAGCGCTGGCCATTTCTTGAATGAGAGGACTGCCTGAGGCAAAGAGGATAAAGTAAGTACATTACAGCGACGGTAAGGCGACGGTAGGAAGGCATGGGGCAGGTGCGATCCATACGTTACCCAGGAGTAGTGCGGCAATGACAATAGACAGTTTCTTATTCTAAATCGCAGATTTTTGTTTGGAGAGTACTGGCTATAGAGCGATGGAACACTACAGCATATTGAACACGACTTTAAACACTTTTCTGGGAAGGTCAGTGTACAGGTCAATCTCCTCCTGGAAGGAGATTTTTGTGAGCTATTGAATTAAAAAATTCTAAAACTGAGTAACAATTAGGTTGACTCGATAGAGTGTGTTTCGGATTACAGAAGTGTACAATCAAGGCGGAGTTTGTAAAGTATTTTGTGTCATGGGATAAGCAGTTACGCGGGAAACCTGTCCTCAAATTCAATCGCAAACCG
>DATNQK010000096.1:0-9811 GCA_036704065.1 Stenomitos sp. | reverse complement strand
CTAGAGAAGGGAAATTCTGCGAAGTGTCTAAAGATGTTTCTGCTGTCGGTTCGACAATCGGCGGTGAGGTTTGTGGCGAGACGTATAAGGGTAACCGCACAGTCAGTGTGGTGCCTTGTCCTTCGCCCGGACTTTCTGCGTGCACGGCACCACCATGCAGATCGATAAGATTTCGCACAATCGCCAAGCCCAATCCCAGCCCTTGATTGTTTTTGGTGGTACTGGAATCGCCTTGATAGAACCGCTCGAAGATATGCGGCAATAAATCTGCTGGAATGCCTTGCCCAGTGTCACTGATTTGAATTTGCGCCTGGTTATCAACCTGCGAGAGCGTGATCTCTACTCGTCCATCTGCAGGCGTAAACTTGATTGCGTTTGAGAGCAGATTCCACAGCACTTGCTGTAAGCGATTAGCATCCCCCAGCACAGTGATCGAATTCAAGGATGACACTAACTGAATATTTTTTTCTACCGCTACAAATTGAATGCTCTCAAGTGCCGCTTGAACCACTACACTCAAGTCAATCGGGCCGCGATGCAGCCGTAGCTTGCCGCTCGTAATCCGAGAGATATCCAGAATATCCTCAATCAGTTTATTTTGTGCCCTGGCACTCTGCTCAATGGCTTCTAAGGCGCGTTCCGTTTCTGCCTCGTCCAGGATATGGCTGCGGAGCAGTGGTACCCATGCCAGTAGTGAGGTAAGGGGATTGCGGAGTTCATGGGACAGGTTTGAGAGAAATTCATCTTTGGTGCGATTGGCTGCTTCTGCTTGCCGGCGAGCTGCTTGTTCTTGGGCGAGGAGCTGCGATCGCTCTGTTTCAAACTGCTTGCGATCGCTAATGTCTTCAATTGACAGCAAAATCATGTCTATGTTATCTACACGTTGCAGTGTACAAGCATTGAGCAGCATTGCTCTGTACCCAATCTGCTCGAACTCACAATTGACCTCAAAATTCTGTAACGACTGATCATTAGCCAGAATGCTTTCTAACCTTGATCGCAGTTTTGGAATATCCCACTGCCCATTGCCCAACTCAAACACGGACGTGTGGATGGTTTCAGCTTCAGACACCTGAAATGTCTCATAAAACGCTCGATTCGCGGTATGCACCCGAAGATCGGCATCCAGCACAACCAGTGGGATTTGCACCGTCTCGATGATTACTTCCGAATAGCGGCGGGTGGCCTCTAAAGCGGCAGCATGGCGTTTGAGAGCATCAATATCTAGAAACACCAGCGTCACACCATCAATTTGGTTTTCGGTGGTGCGGTAGGGGCGAATGCGGAGGCTGTACCAGCACCCGGATTTGCTCTGGATCTCCTGTTCTTTGGTGTTGAGGGTATCCAGCACCTCCAAAATCATCGGCTCTAGTTGGGAAATATCAAAATTGCCGTGCAGATCGGTAAACGGTCGTCCGATATCAGTGGTGATGAAATTGAACAGTTGCTGGGCGGTGGGCGTAAAGCGGCGAATTCTTAAGTCATTGGTCAGCATGACGATGGGGATACTGATGCTGGCAATAAAATTGTTGAGATCGCTATTGTCTCGGTTTTGTTGCAGATTGCGGCTGCGCAGTTCATCGTTGGTGGTCGAGAGTTCCTCATTGGTGGCTTGAATCTCTTCCTTCGCCGTTTGGAGTTCTTCATTCGTGCTTTGTAACTCCTCATTGCTCGATAAGATCTCTTCGTTTGCCACGCGCAGGTTTTGGTTGAGTTGGGTTTGCTCCTGAATCGCGGCTTGTAGATGCGCTTGTGCCGAAAGTTCGCGTTGGGTAGCGGCAGCGAGCGCCTGACGAAGAGTTACTATCTCACGCGCTAAGTCTGTTGGCTCTTGGCTTGCCACCGTTGCTGGGTTAGGGACAATGGCGGACGATGAGATGGCATTAAAAAACACCAAAAAATAGATCACGTTGTTCAAGGCTGAACGGAATGGCAGCACTTCCAGATTCAGCTGAAGCGGGCGTGAAACGTCTCTGTCGGAGAATCGCTCACCCGCTTCCAGTTGAATTTGTTCTTGACGCACCAGCACGTTCTGAGTCTGGGCTTGATAAAGTGCGGTACGCAGCGGGATCTCTAGCCCTTCCCGTGCCATTGCCAGCAGATTTAGCTCTGTAGTGCCAGGGGTCAGTTTTAGATAAGGATCGAGGTCTCCTCGCATCTGTAAGATGTGCATCTGCTCATCAACTACAATCGATATTGGCGCGTAGCGGTTTGAGATCAGTTGATCCACTTCTCGCGCTAAATCAAAGGGAATGGCAAGACTTTCCGGGATGCGCTGCGGACTATGAACCCTAGTAACCACTGGAGAACTCGTCGTAAACGAAAATAAGGGACGAGACCAGGTCAATTTGCGGGCATAGATTTTGCAGACATCATCTACAGTCGTAAACAAATCTGAGGCGGTTTTGACACTTTCTGACGGCCCCAGCAGCAGAAAGCCCGTTAAGTTAAGACTGTAATGAAACAGGGCCATGATTCGTTCTTGTAGCGCATCGGCTAAATAAATCAGCACGTTGCGACAGCTAATCAGATCCAGATTTGAGAAGGGGGGGTCACCGCCTAAGTTATGGCGGGCAAACACACACAATTCGCGAATGGCGCTGCTAATTTGATAGCCCCCCCCTTCCTGGGGCACAAAGAAACGCCCTTTTCGCTCTGGTGAAACCCCTTCCATCTGGCTTTCAGTGTAAAAGCCTGACCGGGCTTTGCTAATGGCGGAGTCGCTGATGTCAGTGGCAAAAATCTGAATCGGTGGAACGGTGGAGCGATCGCTGAAAAACTCTAATATGCAGATGGCGATCGAATAAACTTCTTCACCCGTGGAACAGCCTGCGCTCCAAATCCGAATTGGCACATCGTTCGATTTATTTTGGCTGATTGTGGGAAAAACCTGCGTCTTCAATTGTTCAAAGGCTTGAGGATCGCGAAAGAAACTGGTCACATGGATCAGAATTTCTTCATACAGCGCTTGAATTTCATCCCGATGTGTTTGCAAATATTTCACATACTCTTCCAGGCTCTCCAGCTTATACAACATCATCCGCCGTTGGATGCGGCGATCCAGCGTGGTTGGTTTGTATTGGGTAAAGTCCACGCCAGTTGTCGTTCGCAGGAGAGACAAAATTCGGGTTAACGGATCGCTCAGTTCTGGGGAGGGCTCCTGCCGCATCCGCAGCGTCTCTGATTGAACCAGAAAGGGGCTGCGACTGAGGTTGCTCAGTTCTACGGCAATGGTTTGAGGTGGCAACACAAAATCTACATTACCGGTGGCTACAGCAGTATTGGGCATACTGTTAAATTGGGCCGTGGTATCCGATTGGGCAAAGGTGACACCACCTGCTACCTTGACCGCTTTCACCCCCTGGGCACCGTCTCCATCCATCCCCGACAGCACAACTGCGATCGCCTTGTTGCCGCGATCGGTGGCTAACGACTCAAAAAAAATATCGGCGGGCAAATAGTTGCCGTTGTTTTTTTGTCGGAGCTCGAGCCGAAGGGTGCCATCGACCAGAGTCATTTGAGTATTGGGCGGAATCACATAGACCGTATTTGGCACCACTCGCATCTGATCTTGCACTTGACGCACAGGCATCGTGGTCACTCTACCCAAAATTTCAGGCAGTAAGCTCTCATGGTCGGGGGATAAATGCTGAATTAGCACAAACGCCATGCCCGTATCCGGTGGCAAATGACGAATCAGTTCTGTAAATGCCTCTAGCCCTCCAGCAGAAGCAGCAATCCCTACGACCGGAAAGAGCGCATCAGTTTTGGCTGGCTGATTTGGCTTTGAGTCTGGGTTTGTGGGAAATAATTCAGAGGGATCGTTAGGGACGGGTGACTCAGCAGACATAAAATTCTTGATACTCGTGCGACTGTTGCTATAACTCAATTTGTTTATCGAAGCTGTGGTCTTTCAAGGAATAAAGTCATTACTCAAGACACAGAATCTAAAAAAGGGGAAAAATCGCACAATCATTCTTAGTTAACTAATCACTCCCCATTTACGCAATCTCACTTATCAATTCGACTTTAACGAACAGCATGAGCTGGATGAGATGTTCATATGCCTGAGCAACAGGATCGTCAAGAGCAACTCGCGGCAGCATAAGAGCAGATTCAACAAATCTCTCAACAGTTGGCGGTAGAGCGTGCAACTGCGCGGCAGATCCAGACGCAGTTGCAAGGGCAAATCGAGCAACAGCAGCAACATCTTGCTCAACTGAAAGCCCAGGACACCACCTATCGACATCTATAATAATAGAGAGACTCTGCTTCTTTATAAAGACCTTGATTGAATTAGAGGGTTGCCAAATCATAGTTTCGGGTGGCAATATCGGCCTGTTTTTGTCATAGCTTAGCCATACTTTTTTCCTATTCAATTTAAACTACTCAAACGGTTAGAATTTATTGAAGTTTGCAATTAGCGAGAAGCGTTTTGATAGAAGCATTAAGCTGCTTAAGCTTAACGGGTTTGCTGAGATATTCATTCGCACCTGCCGCTAAACACTGCTCATGATCGCCTTTCATCACTAATGTAGTGAAGGCAATGATTGGGATCTCACACAAGCTTTTTTGCTGCCGAATTTGCCTGATGGCTTCTAATCCATCGAACCCAGACATTTGGATATTCATCAAGATTAAATCAGGCTGATGAACTAAGGAGAGGTCTATCGCTTTCTGTCCGTTCACAGCATACACTAGACGGTATCCTTTCGCCTGTAAATAGCTGGTGAGCGTCGCAACATTAGCGGCATTATCATCCGCTAGTAATACTAAAGAACTCTCCTTAAAGGGAGGGTCGATTACAGCGACTAGAGTGCTTTCAAACTCAGGGGGGTCTGGTAATAACTCGAATGGCAAGGTGCACATGGAAGGAAGATAGGGCAGATTAACCGTAAAACAACTCCCTAACCCCAGATCGCTGGTCAACTCAACTTGACCTCCGTGAAGTTCCACAATTTGTCGGACTAAAGCAAGGCCCAAACCCATACCTGTCTGTTGACGATTAAGGGCACTATCAATTTGGACAAAAGGTTGGAAGAGTTTTGGAATATTTTCGGGTGCAATCCCAATGCCAGTATCTGCAACCGCAAAACGCAAATAGGTTGGCTCGGAAGGATCCTCTGAATAAGCACAGACCATAACGCTAAGCATCACCCGACCGCCTTCTGGGGTAAACTTCACCGCATTGGTTAGCAAGTTCAGCAACACCTGCCTCATTCGGACTTCATCGGCGAATAAGGCCGGAAGCGATTGGGGAATTTGAGTTTGCAGCTGGATGCGTTTTCGTAGCGCTTGCTGCTGCACAAACGCCAGACTGGAGGAACACAGTTGTTGAACATCAATAGGGCTGTAGGTAAGAGTGAGTTGCCCAGATTCGATTTTAGCTACGTCGAGGATGTCATTAATTAGTGAGAGTAGATGAGTCGAATTTCTTTCCACCGTATTTAGAGCACTGAGTTGCCGTTCGTTGATGGGGCCCATAATTCCCTCCTGAAGACCTTCTGTCATGCCCAGAATGGCATTGAGAGGAGTGCGCAGTTCGTGACTCATGTTGGCCAAAAACTCGTCTTTTAAGCGAGTGGCGCGGGCAAGTGCTTCGTTGCAGAGATAAAGCTGCTGGTTGCACTCAGCCAGTTCTTGTTCGGCCAGCTGCCGAATACTCAACTCCTGCTGCAATTGCTCAAACAGCTTGGCTTGATTGATGGCGATCGCCAACTGGTCCGCGAGCTGTTGCACCAAGTCAATTTCGGAGGTCCTCCACGGGCGTGGCTGGCTGCACTGATGGACACAGAACAAACCCCATACGACATTGTCCTGGTTCAGCAAGGGGACAACTAAAGTTGCCCGTACCTGAAACTGGCGAAAAATACCTGCATGACAGTCGGACAGTTCACCCGATTCAATGTCAGCAACAACGTAGTGGCGTCCATGGGCATACAGGCTGGCAAAGTTTTCGCCAAAGCAATGATCATGGACTGGAATTTCTAAAACAGATGAGTAATCACCAAGGTTGGATTCGGCAATAAACTCACCGTCGTTTAAGTTGGACTCAGGGTAGAACCGGAAAATGGCAACACGATCCGCTTGAAGAACTTGCTGTACTTCATTACAGGCAATGGCAAAAATGCTAAATAAGTCTAAAGATTGGCGTATCCGCGTGGTGATTTGTCGCAGTAGACTCTCTTTCTGTTTCATCAAGGTAGCCTTACTCATCCCTACTAACTCTCCAGTGCGGCATCATAAATCGTTAGATCGTCAGAGACTTCAATTGTTTGGGCGAGGACATGATCATTGATGCGTTGATCGCCATAGTTTCCGTTTAATAGTTGCAGCAGACTGTTAGGGTAAAATTGTTATGCGGGACCAAGAATTGAAATTGCCATGTCAGCGACTCCTCCTCAAAAAGATCTATCTGTCTGGGAGCGTTTAGAGCAAGGTAGACAGGCAAAAGCTAATAGCGGCGGATATGCAGGTTATGGTTCGCCAGCCTTTGGCCAACGGGTTGTAGATGGCCAGTTGGTTGACGATCCAGACGAGTGCAAAATTGTCGAGATTATTCGACGTCATCACAAGTCGGGAAAATCTCTACAGAAAATTGCTGACTGGCTTAATGAGCAAGGATACACAACAAAACGGGGACACCCTTGGCAGCGAATTTCTGTTAAGCGAGTACTTGACCGCCTTTACGGCAGGGGAACTCGATTATCCTCTGCTGTAAATCAAGCTGACCAATGTATAAAAACTTCCTCGAGAGTACAGAGTTCTTCATCTGAGAACCATTAAAGCTTAAAAAATATTTCTGATGAGGCATCTGAGATATCTTTTGTTACATCTGTATAATACACCTAAATTGCGTCAAATTCACGACAGCATAAAGAATAGTCATATTAAAAGTGTTACATTTGTCTGGGCAATCATTTACGATACCCTTTGTCTTGGTTGAATGACTCTGTCGATGAGTAGGTGCCGCATGATGCCTCTTGATCAACCCTCGTCTTGGGCACCAAATCTAGAAGCCGCGATTGAGCAGCATCCGTTGATTGTGTCTCCAACAACGTCTTTGTTTGATGCGATCACCCTAATGAGTCAGGCGTACTGCCAAGTTTCTTCCCTAGCGGATAACTTGTCCCTATCTGACCCTGCCAGCAAAGAAAATCATGCCAGTTGCGTGCTTGTAGTAGAGGGACAAACTCTGATAGGAATTTTAACAGAACGGGATGTGGTGCGCCTTAGTGCCAAAACAACTGACTTTGAGCAAGTTTTAGTTGCAGATGTCATGGCCCAACCCGTGATCACTTTGCCACAAAGAGCTTTACAGGATATCTTTGCTGCGCTGTTTTTGTTTCGTCGCTATCGCATTCGCCACTTGCCGATTGTTGACGATCATGGGTTATTGATGGGTGTGATTTCTCATGAAAGCATTCGTAAAATCCTACGCCCATTCAATTTACTGCGGCTTCGACGAGTATCGGATGTCATGACGACCCAAGCCATCCGTGCTCCCTTAAGTTCAACGATCTTAGACTTGGTGCAATTAATGGCAGAACACCGCGTGAGCTGTGTGGTGATTACCCAACAGAGTGAAGATGACAATGAACAGCCTATTGGAATTGTGACAGAGCGCGATGTAGTGCAGTTTCAAGCCTTCCAAATCGATCTGGGTAAAACACAGGCGCAAACAGTGATGAGTACGCCATTGTTCCTCTTAAGTCCTGAAGATTCACTTTGGACGGCTCACCAAGAAATGCAAAGGCGGCATGTTGGTCGTTTGGTAGTGTCTTGGAATTGGGGTCAAGGTTTAGGGATTGTCACGCAAACCAGTTTATTGAGGGTCTTTGATCCGATGGAAATGTACTGTGTGATTGAAAATCTACAGCAAACGATTAGACAGTTAGAGGCAGAGAGAAAGTCTGTGAATGATGGTGATCGGCCTGATTCATTGCCGATAACGCAAGATTCACAAACTTCCTTTAAATTACAGAATGAGATCGTTCAAGATCGCAGTATTTTTTCCTGGCTGGATAGTGCATCCTGCAATATTAAGCATATGCTTGCCAACCCAGATCTAGATGTTGAACGGCGACACTCAATTCTTCTATCAAGTTTAGAGGCACTGGAACAGCTTAACCACAAAATGACCTTACCCCCAAAAAGCGTAGGATGACCGATGTCCAGTTTAGGGAAGAAGGAACAGTATTCATCGAATGTGACGAGTGCGGTTGTTAGTAGGACGCAAACTTCACCCCTGCAATCGCAGTATCCAGATTGTGCCCATGAATTTCCGTCTATTGCTGCGAATAATGAAGTTTGTATGGTTCAGCTTAGTGGCTGAGACCTTTAATGTCGCAGGGTGAAGAAAAGTCAAATCGCTAAAGCTAGTTTCCCTCGCTATTAAACTGGAGCCAGAGGCTTTATTTTTCTCAGTACTTCAGCTTCATCTTGTTGAGCATGGTACAAATCCCATCGTTGCTGAAGATTCATCCAGAAATCTGGAGAGGTTCCCAAAAATTGAGCTAGACGCAGTGCAGTACTAGGGGTAATTCCACGTCGTCCATTCACAATCTCGTTGATGCGTTGGTAAGGGACTGCGATCGCCTGTGCAAGATCACGTTGAGATAAAGTCAGAGGGTCGAGGAACTCCTCTAAGAGCATTTCACCAGGGTGCGTGGGAGGTCTATGAGTTGGAATACGAACCATATTTACTCAGTGATAATCAACGATTTCAACCTCATCAGGGCCAGCAGCTTTCCACTTGAAACAAATGCGATATTGATCATTGAGCCGGATGCTATGCTGGCCTTTACGATCACCTTTGAGTGATTCAAGATTATTGCCAGGTGGCACTTTAAGCTCTTCAAGGGACACCACTGAGTCCAGTTGGTCAAGTTTACGAGCTGCAGTTTTCCACAGTGACTGAGGACAGGTTTTGCGAGCAGCCCTTGAATCGACGCCGTTAAAGATATTTTCAGTTCCTTTAGTACCAAAGGATTGAATCATATTAGCATGATAGCACGGTATTCATGCTAAATTTAGCACTATGGGTTTCTCCATAACGTAAACGGTTATCCCTATCCAGCGATCGCCTGTAACTTTTCCATCACCTGACGAGCCGCGATCGCCTTCGCCTTTTGTTTAGCTGGCGCGATACCTCTGCCAACGATGACCTCATCACCAACCCGTAACCGACAGTCACATTCAAACCCTTCAGAGACCTCAGCAAACTCATAACTCACCAGCTCCCAGCGCAGGGATTGACAGATATCATTGAGCATCCCTACAAAATTCTGTCCGTCCTTGAGTGGCTTGCTCAAGTATCGATGCATCGGCACACAGGAGGACGGTTTCTCAGTTACAACTGCTTCCACCACTTGCGTTGGCGTATTTCCCAAGGGTGATCGCTCATGCACCTCTACCAGAGCATTTTGGAGATAGGCTTCAATCCATAACAGACTTGCTTGATGCCGTGCCCCTTGTTTACGCCCATGAGTGACTAGATCTCTGGTCGTGAGAATACGTGGGCCTTCCTCCTGGGTAATCGTGACTTCCAACGCCACTGTAAAAGGGGATGATTGACTCAATTCCACATATTCAGCCCTTTGCCATTCCACTTGCCAATCCACTGCCATCGCAATGATGCTTGAGGCATCTTGAATCTGCTTTTCCAGATGGTTCAACACCGCTTTGTGGATGCTCTCATCCTTGACCTGAAACATAAGCAGGTAAAGATCCTGCACCGATAACTGGCCCTTGTCTATTCGCGTTTTGACCTCTGCTAACACAGGCAGAAGTTCTTGGGTCTCCACCGCAT
>DATNQK010000095.1:0-5507 GCA_036704065.1 Stenomitos sp. | reverse complement strand
ACCAAGACATTTCATCAGGGTCACAAGACTATCTACGTCAGCAAGCGAACCTGATCCGTAGCGGCAACATTGACCGCCTCAGCACCGAACTGGTGAAATCCCGTGCCCATCGTGCGCGGGAGATGGATGCCAATGGCGAGTTGCAGAACAACCGCATCTTCATCTATGCCAAGTATCGCGTGCCTCTGGGTGCGCAATATGCGGTCACACGCAATTGGTTTGAGGAATTCTTATTCCGGCTGCAACCCGTGATTGGGGCGATGACGCCAGGTGTTGAGGTCTCCGCGCAGAAGTGGGATGCCGTGATCCGGTATGCCTTTCGCTACTGCTATGAGCGGGTGGATTCAGTGCTTTCCAGTGGCTTCGGCCTCAAGTTGCAGACGCTAGGGGCACAGGCGATGTACGAGCGCGACTATGGGGATCTGCATGAGAGTCCAGCCTATGCGGTTCCTCATTTGTTGGTCACAGATGAAGAGCACACCTATCCGGTCATCAATAGCGGTATCCATGTGCGCAGTGCCTTGTTTGAGCCTGAAGCGGGACTGTATACCACACCGATACCAGGGCGATCGGTGATTAAATTCCCCTCTCGCACGCGGCGACAGTACGCAGGGTTTGTTGAACTCGGTCGCGTGAAAACCTATCCCAAAGAATCGGGGTCTATCTCCAGAGGTGCGATGCGGTTCTTGTGGCGGGTTTTGGCTGCTGAACAACGGCCTGTCCACAACTGTCGGGTGATCTGCGAACTCACCAAAGATCGTTCCGGCTTGGATGCTCATTCCGCCGACCGCATCATCTCTAATTCCATCAAGCGGGAAGCCCTTGCCGCGAAGCGCCAAACGGTGGATGTGATTGCGATGCGTCGCCGGGAGTCCGCGATTGAGGCCAGAGATCAGTTGGAGGAGAACAATTCACCCTATTGGGTAAGCCTCGGTATCTGGCTGTACCGTGATTCGCCAGAGGAGTTAGAGCAAGACTGTGCGGCATTGATCGACAGTTTGCCCACCGTTGCCGCGATGAGGGCGACGGAATGTAGTGAGTTTGCCTGGTTGCAATCGAACCCCTATGAGTGGGAGGCGATGCTGACCAAGCCGTACCACAAGCGGCAAAAATACCTGAGCCTTCAGGCCGTGCCCTTGCTGCCGTTGATCAAGATTAAGCCGATAAATACATCGGGGATGTTGTTCGTGAGCAGGGAGATGAATACCCCGCTGCTGTTGGACATCGTGAACCAGAAAAACCACACGGCCATCATTGCCAAAACGGGTTCTGGTAAGTCGGTCAAGATGTTCGAGATGCTCCTCGAATATGTGCTGCACAACTATCCAGCGGTGGTGTTTGATTTTCCAAGACAAGACGGCACCAGTACCTATACCGATTTCGTGAATCTGTTGAATCTGCTGGGGGTGGCAGCGGCTTACCACGATGTTCGCAGTAAAACGATGAACGTGGTGGAGATGCCCAACCTCAGCCATGTTCCAAGTCGAACCGCGATTGAGGCTGCAAAGAACGGTCTTTCAGCCATTCAAGAGCGTGAGCGTTATCACTGGCAGCAATTCATTGAGGGTGAGAAAGCCTCTAGAGAAGATTTGCAGCAGTATATCCGTGCTCAGCATATTGAAATTCTCTGCTCCTTAGTCATGGGTGGGGTCAAAAATCCTGACCGCGAGTTAATTGTGATGTCGCTGCTGACGCAGTGTTACTCGCAATTCCATCAGGATGAAGTCATTGCAGAGCGCTACCGCGTGGCGAGTAGTGCTGCCTTTGGGTCGAAGGACTATTACCAGATGCCCATTCTGGAGGATTTCATTGGTTTTGCAGAGCATTGGTTTGCGGCTCACTTACAGGAAAATCAGGCGACGGTTTCCCAGCTCTCACGGGACTCCATCGACATGATTCTGACGCAACTGAGATCCTTGTCTCAGCGCTACGATCACCCCCTCGGTCGTGCCATCAATGGCCATAGCAGCTTTGACATTGATGTGCAGTTGTTGGTGATTGGCTTAACGGATGTTAAGGAAGACGTGGATTCGTTGATCTATTCAATGGCAGGGATGGGGGTCTTGTTGCGCAAGTCTTTGACTGCCACTCGCTCCTTATTTGCGTGTGATGAGGGAACGATTTTGTTCAAGTTCCCCTACTTCGCAAAAGCGGCAGCAATCATCCCTGTGCATGGCCGTAAATGGGGCTGTAACTTCCTGCTTGCGGCACAAACCATTGATTCGATTTATCGCTCGGTGGCAGGGGATGACATCTTTAAGAACCTGGATAACGTATTCTCTGGCCACATTGAAGAGAATGCGCTTCAGGAATTAGTCGAGCTGCTGCGCTTTCGGGAAGAAATCGCGGGACGCTATGCGGATGAATCGACAAAGCCCAGTCCGCAAAAGCTTCAGTCCTATTGGTATCTCAAGCGTGGTTCTCAGCATGTGGAAGTGTTGCATCGACCTTCCCCCCTGCTGCTGGCGTTGGCTGCAAACGATCCAGGGGAGCAGAAGGCGCGCAATCGCTTCATGGCCCACTATCGCTTGCTGTACCCAGAAGACCGTCAGGAGGCGGCAATCAGTGGCATCAAAGCCTTTGCTGTGTCCTATGCAGCAGCCAAGCGGCAGGGTCTGGACATGGACGATTTACAACCTGAAGGGTATCAATTCACGGAGGCAAAAGTTGCATGAAACCGAATGCGAAACAAAGCCAGAAGAAGCGAACTCTCCGCTTGAGAGTGGTTGCCATTGCCGCGAGTGTGCTTGTGGGAGGAACTTTATCGCTTCAACAACATGCGAAAGCCTTTAGCTTGGGCGACCTGGGCGGCATTATCTCTGGAATCCTTGAAGGGTATGGCCTTGGGGGTGGAGAGGCCGATAAGTGGTTTACAGATATCAACAAGTATCTAGAGGAGATCTATGCGGCCTACGGCCATATCTCCTCTGGGAACTGGCAGGGATTATTGGATGTGCTCAAGGATGCTTTGGGTGAGGCAGGAATTATAGATCCGCTGGCCGCTTCCCATGAAGTATCTGAAGTAACCTTTGACCCATCGGATGGCAAAGAAGCATTTATCAAGAATGCGGATTTTCCAGAGGCGATCTTTGATGCTCAGCGCTCCACCGATGCCATTTCCCCAACGATTGCCCAAAAGCTCTCTTCACTGGTTTTGAGCGAAGACGGTCAATCGATGTTGAAAGCCCAAGGGGAGCAAGGTGCCAAAGCAGGTTCGCTTGCGATTTCTGGGCAAGAGGGGGTGATTAAAGCGGCTAAAAGCGCTCAAGATAGTGCGAAGGAAAGCTTAAATGCTGCCATCTCAGTTGCTCGTAAAGCAAAGGAAGCCCAAAGCCGTCAAGCTTCCCAGGACATCCTTAAGGATCTTGCAGCTCAAAACGGTGACATTGGTGAAGTGCTGTTGCACCAATCCAATCAACAGGTGGCAGAAGTCGCAGCCTTAGCGAATCAAGCGGCCCAACTCACGGCGATTCAAGCGCAAAGCCGGATTCAGAGTGACCAACTTCAGATGATTCAAATGTTGGCTGCATCTCAGAATCAAATGCTGACGGAGGTGGACAGTACCAATGACCAGCATCTGCAATACGACTTAGAGCAAGATCGGCGCACCATGCAGGGTGCCTATGAGAGCAGTTCAATCGTGTTTTTGCCGGGGTTCATGAAGCAATGAACATGAGTATCCGATTACCGAGGCGCTGGCCTCTTTATCTGGGTCTTGCGACTGTGGTCTTTTTCTGCTGTGTTGCCCCTGCTGTGGCTCAAGATGTGTTGAGCGACTCGCTCAAGGGCATGGAAGAATCCCAAAAGTGGTGGGACTCGCTGTGGGAAATGACTTTTGCAGTCGGTGGTACAGGCAATAATGTCACCTCCTTTATCATGGTCGGCTTGGCGAAAAAGATACTGCTATTTGCCCTGGTCTTCTGGGTGTTCACATTTGGGATGGCCGTGTCGAAGAACAGTAACTCGCCTGACCTATTTCATACGCTGGGCAATTTTTTGCTGCCCGTGGTGCTGGTGACATTATTTCTGACGAACAATGGTGCAGGGTCAAACATGCTGGCCTATGGACTGAGGCAGGTGATTAACGAAACCACCAATAGTCTGATGAATGTCCAGATTGCCAATCTGCAAGTTAGAGCAGCGATTGCAGATCAGTTCATCACGAGGGATGTCGCGCAGAAGATTGAGCGACGCGCTCAGATTTGTCTGCAAATGCCTCATCCAGTGGTGCAGATACCCAGCAAGGAAAGGCCACAGAACCCAAAGCCTCCATTGACGACCTTGCAAACGCAGGCATACGACTATCTCGAATGCATTGATTCATTGCAGAAGCTGGTTGCGGATGAGAAGGCGAATGCTGAAGCGAAGCATTGCGCGAGCATTCCAGGTGTGAGCAACGCCTGTATGTCCTTTCGGCGCTATGTCAACAAGATGGCTACTTCTGTGCGGACGATTGGGGAGACTGAATGGAATAAACTCCTCAGTGGCCAAGTGCCGAATATCCTTGCAGGGCAAATGGGCCTCAGCGACATTATTGCAGGGGTAAGTGCTTCCCTTATTTTCAATCAAATCCTGAGTTTTACTCAGTGGATGTGGGTCAGTTCCCTGGAGCTAGCGTTGTGGTTGTCCGCGATCTCTGCCCCAATTTTTATTGCGCTTTCCCTGGTACCAGGACGGCTTAATCTCACTATCTCCTGGTTATTTGGATACTTGTCGGTCGCTTTGGCTCAGGCAGGTTACATCGCGATTGTGGGAGCTGTGGCAGTCATGCTCACGAATTCCCAAACTCACTTTGCGTCTGACCTGCGTTTCCCAATGGCCTTAGGCTTGTTTGCGCCTGGGGTTTCTCTTGCTCTGTTTACGGCAGGGATGTGGGCGGCTGCACGCTCATTTACGGGCCAGTCCACAGCGGTAGCGGGTGCGGTTGCCTCTGTTACTTCTACCGCCCTAGCAGGGTTTGGTAGTTCACTTTCTCGACTGATGGATAAACGCCGATGAAGACTCAGACTGATTTAGAAGATCTTGATTTGAAAGATGATCTGACGTCTGATGTGGAACTGAAGAAACTTCAGTCGCAGTTTCAGAAAGTCAGTTCACCCCGCTTTCAGCCGATACCGATTGCAGTGGTTGTGCTGCTGACGCTCAACCTTTTCGTGGCCTGTGGTGCGAACCGAGCGGCGAATCAAGCACGCGAAAGTCAGCCGTTCATCTATGTGTATGGTCCCGATGGGTCTGCGCAAGAAGCACGGCCACAGTCCGACCTCACCCGACCTGATGCGGTACTCAAGAGCTATGCAGAACGCTTTATTCAAGTGGGCTTCACTTGGAATAAACAGGTGGTTGATAAAGGTGAAGAGAAAGGGTTCGCGGTTGAGGGGACAACGATTCCCACGCCGCTGTACTATGCCTCGTTTGGTATTCAACCAGGGTTTCGCGAATCTTACTTGAAAGGGCTGGCTCAGAAATCAGTCAAGGATTACACCCTGTCTGACTACATCAACGGCAGC
>DATNQK010000094.1:0-2415 GCA_036704065.1 Stenomitos sp. | reverse complement strand
TGGATGTATCATCAGTCCACTGACCAGGCTTGAGTTTAAACGGCCCACCTCCAACCATATCTGTAACAGGAGGAAATGAACCACGGCGGCAAAACTCAACCGTTGTGCCTACGGCATCACCAGTTGCTAGCCCTAATAGACACCCTCTAAATCGTTCTGATAAATTCATCCAACCCACTTCGATATTAATTACCACGATTTTGTCTTTGTTGCCAACTTCGATATGCCAACGAACGCTGGATTTATAGAAGCTTATTCACGATAAGCTAACGCTTCTTTGATGTACTGTCGCTAGCGAATTGCCACAGATTTGACAGCGTTGCAACTTGGCTGATTCATTTGAGTCTGAATAGTTGAAGATTCACTTTTAGAATATTAGTGTTAGGTTTCTTTATCTGAAGGGCAACTAGAAAGTCTAGTGAGTATGTATGACCAAGAATTCTCTGTAGTTCGTTCTAGGTGGTAGGTAATCATCCTAGGATTACCTACCAGCCCTCAACACTTGTTCAGCGGTTAGTTTCAAGCCTGAGAAAGTGGAAGAAATAATAATCTCACTGCCTCGAAACTGCTGAATCTCATACTCTCCTTCTGCTAGCGTACAAATAGAGAGGGTGGGCTGTTTGAGTTTGCCAATGTGCCGAGTACCGCCTAATCCTGCATAGTCAACAATCCAATATTCAGGGATGCCTAACGTTGCATAGTCTTCAAGCTTACGAGCATAATCATTTTGCCAGTTACTACTCACAACTTCTGCCACAAATTTAATCGAAGTGCCTAAGGTCAAGATCGACTGGTCATACCAAAATGGCTCTTTTGCCAGTTCATTTTGATCGACAACTGCAATATCAGGACGAAATGCTGTCATACCAACCTCAGAAGGACGCAACAGTCCTCGCTGAAGAACAAACCAAGGTAAGCCTACTCCATCGATCTGGACACAGAGCTTGGTTGTTATGAAGGCTGCAACTTCCTCATGCAAGCCTGTTGGTTCCAAGTCGAACACCTCTGCATCGATCAGTTCATAGCGGTCATCGCCACTATAATGAGCGAGAAACTCGTCAAAGCTAAGTGGCTTGTGTTGAATTGCTGGATCGACACCAATCGTCATAGGTCAACCTAGCCCGAGCAATGGCTCAAGTCTACCAAATCCAGTATGCAAGTGTATGACCCATTAAACCTCTGCTTGCTTCGTCTTGAAGTATAGTCGCTAGCAAGATTCTACGATGGGGTGCCGTTCACAGGACGACGTTAAGCTTTTCCCCTAATCCATAGCGTTCAAACCTGTTCCAAATGCAGCCGCTTGTTTTGGTTCAAATGGCTTGTAGAAATTGATGGGCGGCAGCGACCCCAGCGGAAATGTCCCATCCAGGAACCACTGCTTCGAGCATGGCATTGGTAATGTTTGCATCAGCATCGATCAATGCACGTAGTGCTACTGGATCTGGAGCCTTCCCATTGAGCCCTGGGGCATCTATGGCACACTCCTCGAGTTCTTTTATCCCGGTGATGCCACAAGTGTCCAGTAGCCCAACCGAAGTAAACCCGTCGCATTTTTCATACGCTGCTCGCTGCCACGTCTGGCCATCCCATCCGTAGATAAAACCAATCCAGTCGCCAAATGGGCTCGGGTCGAGATCCAGGCTCCACCATTCGGGTGCGTCGGCCAGTAGATCTGTCTCTTCTTCATCGAAGTACTCAGCAGCAGCACCAAAACAGGTTTCTGAGTATTCATGATCGTATCCTACGAGGACGGCTCTACCCTGGTCTTGAAAACGCAGACAGGCCCAGTTACCGCCACCATCATGGTATAGCCACTGTCTTGGGGTAGCGTAGACAAACTCGGCCCATCCTCGGGATGCACACACAGCCGCCATTGCAGCCCAGCCTCCTCTTAATGAGGAAGGTTTTGGCAGATCTATGGAAATCAATGGCATACCAAACTCCTTGGAACATTGGCATAGCGGAAACACCAGCTATTGTAGTGCTCGTAAGCGTTTGATTCTCATGCTCAGATGGAACGACCGAGCTGAGGTAACGCTTCCGTGCAACAAAGAAGTCTAGGGAGGATGTCTAACACAGGACTCTTTTAGGGTTTTAGCGCTTCTTCCCTTCGGTCACTGACTAATGTTCGGTTTAATTTACCGCTGGAAAATCCTTCCAAGTCAACGGATACATAGCTAAAGCCATAGTCTTGAAACGCGGCCACAAGTTGCGCCAGGTCTGTACTCGCTACAAAAGTACGAATCTGTTCAGCGGGAAGCTCAATGCGTGCTGTATCACCTTCGGAACGAACGCGCACGGTGGTATATCCAAGGGTGCGCAGATAGCGTTCCGCTTGTCCAACCCGTCTGAGTTTAGCAACAGTAATCGCTTCGCCATAGGGAAACCGAGAACTGAGACAGGGTTGAGCGGGTT
>DATNQK010000093.1:0-3597 GCA_036704065.1 Stenomitos sp. | reverse complement strand
TGGCATAGAGAATCCCATTGCAGCGAGACAGAACTTGCAGTTTTACCATCCAGAACCCTGGATATGCCCTTATGGAGTATGACCACTTAAATCCCTATCCTAGCCATTCACACTGGAGCTGTAGGCAGCAGAGACTTCATCACAGATCTTCTAGAACTTGGGATTAACGCTCGACTCCCCAACCAATGCAGGAGCTAAGGGTTATGCGAGATCCCCCCTACCCCCCTTAAAAAGGGGGGAAAGTCCTAGGGCTCCTAGCTGCTCGTTAGTTGCAATGTTAGGTGTTGCTTCGTTAGTGTTTATCATTTGCTCAAAGTCGCCCCCCTTTTTAAGGGGGGATCAAGGGAGGATCAAACAGTTAAGCTGCTCACAAACACTCCGAAAGTCTTGTAACACTTGCTGATTCGTAAATCTAATAACCCTTAATCCATATCCTTCTAACTGAGTTGTTCTTGCTTGGTCATAGGCTTGCCCTTCATCTGTAAAGTGGCGCTCACCATCAATCTCAATAACAAGCTTGAGACTAGGACAATAAAAATCAACAATAAAGTGATCGATGGGTCGTTGGCGTAGGACTTTAAATCTGAATTGTCTTAAATACGAAAACCAAAGCTTTTTCTCCGCAGGCGTCATATTCTTTCGGAGTTCTTTCGCTCTGGGAACTAATGCAGGGTTGTAGGGTAGATGAAAGTCGGTGTTGTTTAGGTTGGTCATGGGAGATCCCCCCTGCCCCCTTAAAAGGGGGGAAAGTCCTAGGGCTTCTAGCTGTTTGTGAATTGCAATTTTAGGTGTCGCTTCGTTAGTGTCTATCGCTTGTTGTAATTCAATTTTGGTAATACCTTGCCTTTTATTGTTGCTGATTTGTTATTGATACCATTAGAGCCTTCTCAACCTAAACTGAGCAATTTTGTTGGGGTATCGTTCAAGCAGGAATTGCTGCTAGGCAGGGCTTGCGGCTGAACCAGTGAGTGTTCAGCGTTACCCTAGAACAGAGCCGTTGTTCTGACTTAACGCCCTTGACTCAACCTCAAACCCCTCCGAACAAGCCACCTATGCAGTCGCTCCAGCGCGTACTGGCCAGCTTAGGCACCTATCGCTGGCTCACACTGGGTTCCTTGATCAGCTTGCTGGGCCTCACGATCGCCAATGCTATAACGCCGCAACTATTTCGTTGGGGAATTGATGAGGGAATTAGCCAAAACGATCTCCAGGTTGTGCTGTATAGCGCAGGGGCAATGGTCGTGGCAGCGATCGCCCGAGGGGTATTCAACTTCGGCCAAAGTTTCTGGGCAGAGGCCGCCTCCCAGGGGGTTGCCTACGACCTGCGCAATCGGATTTTTAGCAAAATCCAACACCTGAGCTTTAGCTATCATGACCAATCCCAAACCTCGCAACTGTTAACGCGGGTTACGAGCGACATCGAACAAATCCGTACCTTTGTGGGCACGAGCCTCATCCAGGTCATTAACGCAGTCATCACCCTCATCAGCATTGCGGTCATTTTGCTGGTCATGAACTGGAGATTGGCACTCCTGACCCTGACCGTTGTTCCCCTAACGGGATGGTTGCTGGCCCGTTTCTTTACCCGCAATAGCCAGCTTTTTGGTCAAGTGCAGTCCCAATTGGGCGACCTCAATGCCGTCTTGCAAGAAAATCTATTTGGGATTCGCGTCGTTAAAGCCTTCGTGCGCGAAACCACCGAACGTGATCGCTATCAGATGATGAACAATCGTCTGGTGGACATTAGCATGCAGACGATTCGGGCAATCCGCAACACCTTTCCCGTCATTTTCCTGCTCACAAACTTAGTGACGGTGGCCGTGTTTGGCTACGGCGGTATCGAAGTGATTGGTGGCACCTTTTCAGTGGGGCAACTGGTTGCTTTTAATTCTTACCTGCTGCTGATTTTGCAGCCCATCTTGCTGATTGGGTTTGCGGCCCCAGTCATTGCCCAGGCCGCAGCCTCGGCGGAACGCGTATACGAAGTAGTGGATGCGGCCATTGAAATTCGCGATCGCCCCAATGCGATTCCTTTTACAACCTGTGGTGGACGGATCACCTTTGAAAACGTGTCCTTTCGCTATCCGGGTTCAACCACTGAAGCTCTGAGATCCGTCTCCTTTGAAACCAAACCCAAGGAATTAATTGCCGTACTTGGCATGACCGGGTCTGGCAAAAGTACCATCATGAACCTGCTGCCCCGTTTTTATGATGTGACTGCGGGGGCTGTGCGCATTGATGGCCACGATGTGCGGGAGTTTTCCTTGCAAAGCTTGCGATCGCATATTGGCATCGTGTTCCAAGAAACCACCCTTTTTTCCGGCACCCTACGCGAAAACATTGCCTATGCCCAACCGGAAGCGTCCTTGGCGGCGGTAATGGAGGCGGCAAAGACCGCGCAAATTCACGACTTTATTATGACCTTACCCGATGGCTACGAAACCATTGTGGGCGAGCGAGGGGTGGGATTGTCTGGTGGCCAAAAACAGCGAGTGGCGATCGCCCGTACCCTGCTCACGGACTACAACATCTTGATTTTGGATGATAGTACCTCCGCTGTTGATGCTAAAACAGCCGCTCAAATTCAAGCTGCCCTTGATGATTTGATGCATCAGAAAGCCTGTACCACCTTTGTCGTTGCCCAGCGCATCAGCACCGTGCGTAATGCAGACCGCATCTTGCTCATGGACAAAGGTTGCCTAGTAGGACAAGGCACCCACGAAGAATTGATGCGCACCAGTCCCCTATATGGGGCGATTTTGGAATCTCAAGTTCAACAAACGGAGGTAGCGTAAAGACTGCTGAGCCTCACTTCAATATCTCGATAGAATGCGTAAACGGTTAAAGCAAGGACAAAATTATGAGAGGGGTTGAGCCAGTCATTGCCTCCGAACAAAAAGCGACGCAACAGTTATCGACAGGGCGGCGTTTCTTGCAATACTTGCAGCCCTATCGTGCCGAAATTCCAATTGCCTTGTTACTCGTTGCTACGGGCGCGGCGACGCAATCCATTGGCCCTTTCTTGTTAGGGTGGTCGATTGACCACGTAATTGCCCAAGGTGATTTACGGGGCCTGCTGTTGTTACTCGGGTTTCTAGCGGCTATTTATCTGTGCGGAATTTGGGCCATTCGCGGCCAGATTTTGCGGGTGGGCTTCATTATGCAGCGGTTGCTCGCCCAACTGCGGCAGGATATTTTTACCAAAATTCAAACCCTACCCCTCAGCTTTTTTGACCGCAGTGAAGCAGGTGATCTCATGAGTCGCTTGCTCAACGACGTGAACACGGTCAATCAAGCCTTTGGCCAAACCGTTGCCCAGATGTTAGGCAATTTATTTAGCTTGGTCGGTATCGTCATTGCCATGCTGACCATCAACCTGCAACTCGGATTGCTCAGCAATCTGGTGGTTCCCCTGATGGTGTTTACCACCGGACTGTTTGCGCGGTGGGCCAGAACGCGGTTTCGTGTTACTCGTCAAACCATTGGCGAACTCTCCGCCAGACTAGAAGAAGACATCGGCAGCGTCCGAGAAGCACAAGCCTTCAACCGTGTGCAGCTCAACATTAAAGAATTTGATGCCCTCAATGCCGCAAACCG
>DATNQK010000092.1:0-6124 GCA_036704065.1 Stenomitos sp. | reverse complement strand
TATTTGCCAGGGGCAGGGTGGCGCGGATACGACCCCACGATGGGTTTGGCAGTTAGCGATCGCCATGTTGCAATTGCCGCTAGCGGATGGCCCCGTCAGGCAGCCCCGATCACGGGTAGTCATCAGGGCGCAAAAGGGGGTGCGGCTATTTTACGCAGTCAGATCTCGATGGTGCCCCACACGACTGCTGAATGCAGTTAAGCACTCACCTCAGTTAATGTCCCAGCAGTGATTGAATGGTCGTCACCAGTTGTTTGAGCTTGACGGGTTTGGTGAGATAGGCGTTGGCTCCCGCCGCTAAACAACGCTCTTCGTCGTTATTCATGGCCAAGGCGGTGAGGGCAACAATGGGGATTTGGGTCAAGCCCAGCTTGCTACGAATCTGATGAATGGCTTCTAACCCGTCCATGTTAGGCATTTGAATGTCCATAAGGATGAGGTCGGGTGGTTCGGTTTCGAGCTTGGCAATAACTTCTTCTCCATTGCGCGCTAAGGTAATGCGATAACCTTTAGCACCCAGATAGCTGGACACTGTACTGATGTTTGCTTCATTGTCTTCGGCGAGCAGAATTAAGGGGCATTGAACGTTGCTAAAGTCCTGTGCTGCCTCATTCGTGGGGTCTGAATTAACCTCCGATACAGGGGAGAGAGTAGGAGGAATTCTGTAGGGCAACATCACGGTAAAGCAACTGCCAATTCCGACCTCACTCACCACTTCCACACTTCCGCCGTGAAGTTCAACAATGCGTTTCACAAGCGAGAGCCCTAATCCTGTTCCGGTATACTGCCGATTCAGGGCACTATCGATTTGACTAAAGGGCTTAAACAGTTTGGGTAGGTTTTCTGGAGCAATCCCAATGCCAGTATCGATGACAGAAATGTGGAGCATCGAGTCGAATGGTAGTGGTGGCTCAGCAAGTACAGGTTTGGATAGGGGATAAACCTGGACGTTTAATGTGATTCGACCGCCTTGAGATGTGAATTTAACTGCGTTGTTGAGCAAGTTAATTAAGACCTGACGCAGTCGCCGTTCATCGCCCCATAGGTCTGGTAGATGGGGCGGCAGGACTGTTTCAATTTGAATTCTTTTACTTAATGCTTGCTGGTTAACGAAGCTGAGGCTTGATTTACACAGTAGTGATACGACGGTGGGCTTACATTCAAGTTCGACTTGGCCTGCTTCGATTTTCGCGAGATCTAAAATGTCGTTAATGAGACCCAGGAGATGAGAACTACTGCGCTCGATGGTTGCTAGGGCATGGGATTGTCGTTCGTTAATGGCGCCAAAAATGGCTTCCTGTAGCCCTTCGGTCATCCCCAGAATTGCGTTCAAGGGCGTCCGCAGTTCATGGCTCATGTTGGCGAGGAACTCATCTTTCATCTGCGTGGCTCGCGCCAGTTCTTCGTTGGACTGAACCAGTTGTTGGTTAAACTGGGTCAATTGTTGTTGAGCCTGTTGCCGTTCGGCTAATTCCTGTTGCAGTTTCTCAAACAGGCGGGCTTGTTGCATGGCGATCGCCAATTGGTTGGCAATTTGCTGCAAAAGTTGAGCTTCCGATTCGAGCCAAATTCGTGTGTCTTGGCATGCATGAACCACTAAAAGTCCCCATAGGGCATTACGGCCTGAAGGAGACACCCAGCAATTTTCCCCACCATCCATCACTTCCTGCAAAATAGGGGCTGCAATTCTAGATTTGATTTGACCTTCGGAAGTATGTTCAATGATCCAGTCGGCCCAGTTATCTTTGGAGACATCGTAGGCAATGCGAGGGTTGCCTTGCCAATACTCTGAGAGGATGGATTGGGGCCATGTTTCGTTCTCCCAAAACTGGTTTTTGAGGGCAGGAAATGGCTCGGCAACAGACTCTTCGACAACTTGAATGCGACCTGCTGGAAATAGGCGAAAGACAATGACTCGATCTGCCTGTAAGACATCTTTCACTTGATGGGTGGCTGTCGCCAGAATGGAATTGATGTCTAAGGATTCTCGAATACTTTGGGTAATGGCACCTAAGGCTTGTTGCCGTCTTAACTGAAGTGCAATTTCTTTTTCGGCTTGCTGACGTTCTAGGAGTTCAGATTGTACTTGGTCGTATAGGCTCCCTTGCTGGATGGCGATCGCAAGTTGAATGGCGATTTGCTGTAACAGTTCGGTTTCCCATACGGTCCATTGGCGAGGAGTATCGTTCTGGTAAACCCCAACTAATCCCCACAGCGTATCTCCGACAAAAATAGGCGTAATGGCATAGGCTTGTGCCTGAATCTGCTCTAATAAATTAATGTGCCAGGGTTGTAGGTTTGCAATATAAATATCGTCAATGACAATGGTTTCGTAGTTTTGGAAGCGTCCACTTTTCGCCTCTTGAAAGTAGAGATTTTCCCACAACTTATACAGTGGTGGATGCAGCAGACTCACCCAATCGGGGTCGACGTCTTCCGCTACAAAGACCCCGCCCTGGGGAGGAGTGAAACGGTATACAACTGCCCGATTTGCACCTAAGAGCTGTTTGACTTCCTTAACCGTTGCATCGAGTGTTTGCTCTAGGTCAAGGGATTGGCGAATGGTTTGCGTGATATGCCAGAGTAATAGCTTTTGTCTGCTCTGTTGCTGGAGTTGAATTTCAACTTGTTTGCGATCGCTCACATCTAGCAGAATGCCATTCGAGGCTGTTGGCACTCCTCCTTCACTGAAAATCAAACTAGAAATGTCATAGATCCAAACCAATTGGCCATCGGCTGCAACCATCCGGTATTCCATCTCGCAGGTGGTCTGTTGCTCTAAGGCAGCTTCCCATTGCCGGAGTGCAGGCGCTCTGTCTGGTGTATACACATGGTTTTGCCAAAAGTGTGGTTCCGTCAGCCAATCGCTGAGGGGGTAGCCTAAAATCGCCTCAGCCTTATCGCTGACAAAGGTGAATTGATCAGTGTGCAAATTGTACTCCCAAACAATCCCCTTCACCGATTGAATTAAGGAGTAATACTGCTGCCGCGATTTTGCGAGTTCTGCTTCGGATTGAATGCGATGTGTGATGTTCTGATAGGTGCCAAGTACCCCTATGACTTGACCTTCAAAATTATGCAGCGGAAGCTTACTGGTTTCTAGCCAGATTTGCTGACCATCGTGTTGAATTTGAGGTTCGATAATACCAAGTTTTGGTGTGTTTTGAGCTATCACTTGTTGATCATCAGCACGATATGCATCGGCTTCTGTTTGCCCCCAAGGCATGTCATAGTCGGTTTTGCCGATCACATCTGATATGGATTGGCATCCAGCGTCTAAAAGGAAATTTTGATTACAACCTAGGTAAACAGAATTGCGATCCTTCCAAAATACAGACAGCGGAAAGGTATCAATGACGGTTTGCAAGAATCGCTGAGATTCTTGCACTTGTATCTCTGCTTGTTTGCGATCAGTAATATCGTAAACAGTACAGACAATGCGGTAAACCTGCCCCGATGCGTTGACAAGCGGATTGTAAGTGCTGAGTGTCCATAGGGTTTGATCGGGCAATGATAAGCATTCTTCTAGCGTTAGGGGTTGTTGAGTCTCGATACAATGGCGGCAATTCTCTACTATGGCTGCTTCAGTTTCGTAAGGTGCGACTGTGTCCTTCAGCATTTCTGCCAAAGACTGATGCTCCCTAGCCATAGCCAACTGCTGTTTTCTTTGTGCAGCCGCAGGGTTTAATCCACCCTGTTGCAACCTGCCATCAGGCAACACATCAATGACAAAGATGGGCTGTGTTACGCCCTCGTAAATACTTCTGAGGAATTGCTCTTGTTCTTGAATTTGCCTTTCAGCTTGCTTATGCTCTGTAATATCACGAGAGTAGCCAACCAAGAGTTTACGGCCTGTTGAGTCTTGAAAACAGGTTTTTTTGGTGGCTACTAGCCGGGTGCCTTGAGTGGGATGGGTGATCCATTCTTCGTTTAAATTTTCTTGCCCGCTGGCTAACACTTGATTGTCTTTTTCCCAAAACACTTCAGCTTCTTCGGGGGAGAAAAAGTCATAGTCTGATCGGTTGATTAACTGCTCTCTAGGCGCCCCGACGAGTTCACAGAAGGCTTGGTTAAACCGTACCCAGCGATGCTGTTCGTCTTTGACAAAAATATAGTCAGTAATGGCATTGAGAATGCCATCTAGGAAGGCTTCAGAGTCTCGAAGTTGTTGTTCGGTTTGCTTCTGGTGCGTGAGATCTAACGCAACTCCATCCCAGAGAATATCCCCATTGGCTTGACGTGCAGGCCGAGACATTAACTGAATCCATTTGAAGCGGCCGTCTGGTGTTACGACGCGGTGTTCTACGAGGAAGGGAGTTAAGTGCTCAGCCGATTTTGCAATTTCAACTTGCAGCTTGGGAATATCTTCCGTGTAAATTGTGTCCCATAGTATACGGGAACTTTGCTGAACAACATCGGGTTCGAGTTCGTACAGTTCCCGAATCCCAGAACTCACATAGGTAAACTCGTCTTGACCATTGGCATGCAACACATACCGATAGATCATACCTGGTATGTTTGTGGCCAAACGCCGCAGTTGTGCTTCACTCTCTTGCAAGGCGAGCTCGGCACATTTGCGATCATGGATGTCCGAGATGATGCCTTGTAGACCAATGGTTTCTCCGTCAGCGTTATAAATTGCGGTTGCGCTACCTTGCACCCAGAGGTAAGACCCGTTCTGATGGCGATGGCGGAACTCTATTCTTGACGAGTGCTTTTGCTCACCTTGGTTAAAGGCAGCAACAACGGCCTGAGCATCCTCTGGGTGAACAAGTTCTGCGGCGATTTTGCCAATCCATTCCTGAGTTTCCCAGCCAAACAAGGTTTGAAATTGTGGCGAAAGATAGGTGAAACGACCTTCCCGGGCCATCCAAATTAAGTCGGTTGAGTCTTCTACCAAACATCTATACTTGGCTTCGCTTTCTATTAGTTCGGCTTCGATGCGTTTACGCTCTGTAATATCGGTTAACGTGCCAATACACCCTATAACCTCTCCTTGTTCGTCAGTCTCTGTGGTGACTTGAGCGTAGAACCATCGAATGGTGCCATCAGGAAGTAAATGTCTACCTTCAAAAGCGTGTGTCAAAAGACGTTCTAAGAGGTTGGTGTCTTCTTCTGAGTTGATCAAGGCCCAGAAGTGAGCGCGATCTTCAGGATGGATGGCTTCTAACCAACCTTGTCCCAACGCTGCCTCTATGGGTCTGCCTGTCATTTCGCTCCAGCGATCGCTGACATAGGTGCAGTTGAAAGGCTGGTCAAACCGAAAAATAGCGACAGGTGCAAAGGCGGCTAACGTAGCATAGCGTTGCTCACTGGCTCGAAGGGCAGCGGTTCGCTCTTCTACCTTGCGTTCTAAAGCTTGATTTAACTGCTCTAGGGCTTGATCTGCTCGTTTGCGTTCTAGTTCAGCAGCAGCACGGGCACCAAAAACTCGGAGTAAACTTTCGGCCTTGCTGAAATCTTGCAGCGGATTATTGTCGAGAATACATAAGCTGCCAATGGGCTGTCCTTGCGCATCTCGTAGTGCAATTCCCAGATAGCTCTGCACGTCCATTCCCTCTAGCAGCAGGAATTCTGGACATTGCACTTTAACTGCTTCTTGGCAGTAAAATAGTCCATCCTGAAAGGCTCGCTGGCAGGGGGTGTGAGCCAGCGTCACAAAACCGCCTTGGTGCAATGTTCCGTTGGCCCAACTGGCTAAAATATGTAGGTTTTCGCCTACGACTTCACCTACGGTTGCATAGTCAACCTCTAAGGCTGCGGCGATATGGCGCACCAAGGCAGGGAAAAAGTCTTCACCTGTCGTGGCGGCTGTTCCTTCTACTAGATTTTGCAGTGCCATTTCAGCCCGCTTCCGTTCTGTGATATCCAGGGCAGACCCAAATAAACGGATGACTCTTCCTTGGCTGTCGTGCTCGATTCTGCCGCGTGCTTCGTGGTAGCGAGTTGTCCCGTCTGGCAAGATACATCGGTAATCCAGTTGATAAGAAACCGTCTGTAAAGTTTTTATAAAACTTGCTGCAAACTCTGGGACAGTTGTGGAGCATTTATCCAGGTGATGTTCTAGACAGACTATATGGCTCGAAAAGCTTATCCGAGTGACCTCACTGATGCTGAATGGCAA